>SVQN01000107.1 GCA_015065295.1 Oscillospiraceae bacterium | reverse complement strand
GGCTGTGGTTGGAGCCTTTCGTAAACCGTCGGGCGGTAGGATGAAACAACCAATCCACAGCATCCTATACAGTATACCATAGTTCTTGGAGAGGAACTCTAAAAACTACTACTCTATTATACGAGGACATATCATGAAAACATCAAGAGAAAAAGTGCTCGAGGTATTTGAGCACCGCAGTGCCGGGGACGGTGTGCTCTGGACAGGCAATCCCGACCGCGAGGTCATCCATGACGGGGCGGTACGATGGGGAATCGAAGACAATGCGGAGGCGTTCTTCCGCCACATGGACGATGACTGCCGATGGGTAATGGCGGACAGCGGATACCGCCATCCGGAAGGCCGTCCGATGTTTGATACCGCTTACAACAGCAAATCGCGCGACACGCTGTCCGCCGCCGGCTGTTTCGCGGATACGGAAGACCTCGCCGAAGTGGAAGCCTATCCGTGGCCGGACGCAAAATACTGCGACTTCACGCAGGTCTATAAGCAGATCGAGCAGTTCCCGGACAAAATGGTCTTTACGGGGATGTGGAGCTGCTTCTTCCATCTGGTTGCCGACTATTTCGGGATGGAGAACTACTTCATCAAAATGTACGAGGCACCGGAAATCGTGGAAGCCGTGACCGAGCACATCGTGGATTTCTATGTGCAGGCGAACGAAAAGTTTTTCGCCGGACTGGGCGACCGTGCGGACGTCATGTTCTTCGGCAACGACTTCGGAACCCAGCTTGACCTGTTCATTTCGCCGGAAATGTTCCGGAAATTCGTTCTGCCGGGTTTCAAAAAGATTATCGCGGTAGGGAAGAAGTACAACAAGAAAATCCTTCTCCACTCCTGCGGTTCGATCTACCGCATCATTCCCGACCTGATCGACGCGGGCGTGGACGCGATCCATCCGATTCAGGCGAAGGCAGTCGGCATGAGCGCGGACGAACTGAAACAGTATAAGAACGACCTCGCCTTCGTCGGCGGCATCGACGCGCAGTCGTTCTTTGTGACCTCCACGCCGGACGAAATCGCACGCGAAGTGGATCGGGTACGCTCCATCCTCGGCCCGTCGATCGTGATTTCGCCCAGCCATGAAAGAATCCTCCCGAACGTCCCCGCCGAAAACGTCCTCGCCATGGCAAGAGCGGCCAAGAAATAAAAATCAATAAAACAAGGGAGAACCTTTTCCGGAAAGATTCTCCCTTTGATTATGTCATGTTTTATTCCGCGTCAATCCGTGCAGCCCATGTGCGGCCGATGGCGGAGATGAGCTTGAGCACTTCCGTGTGGACTTCCTTCGGATATGCCGAGAAAATGCGGAATGTCTCGAACGCGAGAACGCCCGGATAGTTGATATCCTTCAGACCTGCAACAAATGCGTCCCAGTCGCAGACATGGCTGGTGTTGTTCGCAAGGCAGGAATACGGGACGATGTGCTGGTCGTCCATGCCGTTGTTGTCGTGGATGTGCAGGATCGTCAGGCGGTGTCCGAGAATGTTGATGAAGTCGCGGATGTTGCGGCGGGTCAGGTTCGCGTGACCGATGTCAAGGCAGAAGCCGAAATAATCGCCGCCCGCTTCTTCGTTCAGCAGGTCGATCATCTTCACTGCGTCTTCCGCAACATCAAAGCGGCCGCCGATCAGACGGTTCGGACGGGATGTGAAGATGTTTTCAAGGCAGATTTTAACGCCCTTGTACTTCGTGATAAACGGAATCAGACCGCGGTACAGCTCAAGGTTGTAGTCCCATTCGGTGAATTTCGACGGTGCGCCGACGGGATGAACGACAATCGCCGGACAATTCACATATTCGCAGACCGCGAAGCATTTGTCAAACGCCATGGCAAGGTAGGCGTTTACGTCGTCCATCTCGGGATACCAGCACGGGAACGGTGCGTGCATCTGACCGATTTCCACGCCGGTCGCTTCGGATGCTTCCTTCAGAGGACGGAAGAATTCGAGAATATCCTCGACGGGCTGATCGAAGAAGGTCGGCTGAAGCCCCTCTTTGGAGAGCTTTCCGGGGCTGAGATAATGGTCGATGTTGAAGTCCACGGCCTCGAAGCCGCAGCTTTTGATGTACTCGAAGGATTCGAGAGCCCGCGCGTGGTCATACCAACCTGCGGACTGTACGCCGATTTTAAGCATTATTGTTTTCCTCCCTTTCGGATGAGTTTTGCATTTTCAGAAGATACGAGCGTTTGTACGGATGCGTGAGCCAGTACCCGAGAAATCCGTACGCGGGGACGGTGAGAATCAGATTGAAGAACAGCGAGAGATTGATTGTCCCGCCGCCCGTGACAAGGTTGACATATACCTGGTATACGACACTGTATGCCAGATACAGAAGCAGCGGCAGGAACCACAGCATTTTCATTTTCCCAAACCGGACAGTCATCCAGGTCAGTACGCCGAACTGTGCGATTTGCAGAAAATAACCGAGAAGCAGCAGAAGATCGGTCGTGTGGACGACACCGGCAGACAGCATCCGCGCAAACCCGACGATCAGCCAACAGAGCGCGACGGCAATATCCGTGCCGAACGACAGATACAGCAGGTTCGGAATCCGGAAAAACAGGGCGGCGGCGATCACCAGCGGCATCAGTCCGGTGAGAATGGAACCAAGCGTATCCCAGCCGAAATCCGTTCGCGGTATGATGATTGAGAGAGAATACACGCTTCGTATCCCCATCAGCAGAAAGAACACCAGCGCGGGCGAATGTTTGAGATGTTTCGCCTCAATCTTCATCAAACATCCACCTCCATGCCGAACTGCGCGGCGTACGCCTTCACCTTATCGGGTTCGTTCGCATGGAAATACCAGTCGCCGTAGCGGTGCTGACCGGGATTTTTCTTCGACAGTTCGGTCGGCGTACCGTCGGAATGCTGGTTGCACGACAGCAGCTTCACGCCGGACGCGAGGATTTTTTCAAGCAGTTCGTCCCAGTTCGTCAGCGCGGGCGTACCGGAACCGTGTACCCACTGGATCCCCTTGATATCCTTGATCGCCAGAAGCTGGTCGAGATGCGCGATCTGTCCGATGCCGTCCATGTGGTAGACGGCGTTTTTGATCCGTGCGGCGGACGACGCAAGCTCCGGCGCAACGAACGTGCGGAACATCTCCGGTCCGATCATGTAGGAGAAGTCGCTCTGGAGAATATACCCGGGTTCCTCGCCGTAGAGATTGTACCACTGGGAGTACCCGCGCGCTTCCGGTGCCATCATGGCGTTGATTTTGTCGTAGTAGACGAACCACAGTTCCTGAATTTCGCGGACACAGCGGAGGACTTCGTCGGGGGAGTCGTATAAATCCATCAGCAGATTTTCCGCACCACGGAAACTTTGCAGTACGTCCATCACGCCGCCCATGTCCACCATGCCGACAACGACCTGGCCGTGCCATTTTTCCATCGCGGCTTCGTAGACGTTCATGACGCGGCGGAAATACGGATTATTTTCGTCGTACTCAAAGTGAAGCTCCTCAATCGGGATATCTTCACGCGGCGGCTGGAACCAGACGGTTGACGGTGCGCCGACGGGGGTACAGCCGAGGAAGGCCGCCAGTACGCCGGGGCCGAATGCCGTGGTCGGGAACATCGGGAACGCGTCGCCGTGCCAGCGCAGGGTCGAGAAATGCCAGTCGTGCGCGTCCACGAACTGTTCCGGCGTGATCGAGAAGTCCCACGCCGTCGGGAACTGTAAGGTCGGATACGGCGACGGCTGACGGGAGGACGGATGTCCGGTTGTGATGATCGGGACGATGGGGCGGTCAAGTTCGTCTGCCCACCAGCGGCGGTAGGACTGCCGGAGCGCGGCATATTGTTCGTCAGTGAAACGGATGTTGGATTCGTTCATGGGAAACCTCCTTGGAAAGAATGTCCGATAATATGATGAGTTGATTATACATCGAAACGCGCCGGATTTCAAGGGAATTTCTTCAATTTCACCAAAATAACCTTGCAATTTTTGTGATAGTATGTTATAGTAGACACAAAGATTCAACGAAACTGCAAAGGAGAAAACCCATGATTCCATCCCCTCTCTACAAAGACCCCATCTACAACGGTGCCGCCGACCCGATGGTGATCCGCAAGGAATCCGACGGAAAGTACTATATGTTCTACACCCAGCGGCGGGCGAATCAGCAGGTTGAGAACGTTTCGTACTGCTACGGCTCCATGATCGGCGTGGCGGAGTCGAAAAACGGCCGCGACTGGCATTACCGCGGTGCGCTTGACCTCGATTTCGAGTTCGGACACAACACGTTCTGGGCACCGGAAATCATCTACAATCCCGACGACGCAACATATCACATGTATGTTTCCTACATTCAGGGCGTTTACAGCAACTGGGGAGGTGACTCCACGATCGAGCATTACACGTCCAAAGACCTCTTTTACTGGGATCACATCGGATCGCTCGAATTCGGTTCCTCACGCATCATTGACCCCTGTGTATACCGTCTGCCGGACAAAACATGGCGGATGTGGTACAAGGACGAACGGCAGGGCTCTGCAACCTGTTATGCCGACAGCCCCGACCTGTATCAGTGGACGTACCGCGGGATCGCCGCCGGAGACTGCGCGCAGGAAGGGCCGAACGTCTTTGCGTTTGAAGGAAAATACTGGATGATCTGCGACGTGTGGGACGGGCTGGCGGTCTATTGGTCGGACGACCTCGAACATTTTGTCCGTCAGCCGGAGAACATTCTCCGCGAATCCGGAACCCGTACCGATGACCATGGACGCGGCGCACACGCGGACATTTTCGTCACCGGCGGCCGTGCGTTCATCGTGTACTTCACGCATCCCGACCCGAATTATCATCCGCGCAGTGCTGTCCAGATGGCGGAACTCAAGGTCACGGACGGAAAGCTGACCTGTGACCGCAATGCGGAGTTTGACGTGGACTGGCAGACTGATTATTAACTGAACTTCCGGAGGAATAGTATGTACATTATTTATAAAGACAATCGTTTTGCCGTTTCCGATTCGGCAGAAAATGCCGTTGTGGTTCTGGAAGCACCGCTGTACCGTACCGATGCGGACACCGATGCCGAATTTGCGCTGGAACCTGCCGGAAACGGTGTGTATGCCGATGCCGCAAACCGTGCGGAACTGACCGTGGAACAGAAAAGCGATACGTTATTCTATATCCA
This sequence comes from Oscillospiraceae bacterium, assembly GCA_015065295.1. Taxonomy (GTDB): domain Bacteria; phylum Bacillota; class Clostridia; order Oscillospirales; family CAG-272; genus UMGS1696. Next base: position 1,408 of record SVQN01000107.1, on the reverse strand, counting down.
CCGCAAATGGACGAACACATCCGGCGCACCGGTTCGGATTCAGACGATTTTCCGCGTCACGACGACGTTCCCCGTGGATCGCTATCTGATCCCCTGCGTGAATGTCAACGGGAACGAATTCGGCGCGGGCGGCGAACCGAAGGGACTGACCCGTGACGGAAAAAAGTGGATTTTCGGCTATGACCGCGAATCCGTTCCGTCCTGTACGCTCGTGGAAAATGCGGACTTCGCCAGCGCGCTGTTTGCATCGGCGGAATCGGATGTTTCCCTTGAATCCTCGTGCAGTCTGACTAAAAATGACGACGGTACGTTTGTGCAGGAAATCTATCATCCCGTTATCGAAGCTCCGCTGACCTACGCCTACCGCGACCGGTACAGTCCGGAATACCAGACCTACCTTGACCTTGCGGCAGGGGAATCGTTCGAGTGCGGCGTATATCTGTCCGTGTCCCGTCCCCGCTGGGCGAATTACGGCATCGCCGATGTTCTGGACAGTGCGCTCGGTCTGTACGGCGAACCCGTCCCCTATCCGGCACCGGACAAAGACAAAATCTGGAACAACTCGATCGTCTTCGCCAAATCGCTGATTTCCGATTACAAGGGCAAGAAGGGCACGATCATCGGCTTCCTTCCCGACGGGCAGGGCGGCTTCTCGTATCGCGGAGACGAATGCTTCGAACTGGCGTGGTGCGGACAGAATATCCTGTTCTGCCGGATGTTCATCGAAGACTACATCAAAAACGGCTGTCAGAACAGTCTCGACGAAGCATTGGAAATTCTGGATACCCGCGCGGAATTCTGCACGGCGAAGAGCGGACTTCTGGCGGCACAGCTCAAGAGCTTTGAAAATCTCGATGCGGCGACCGCCGACACCTGCAACATGGGCTACGGTGCTTACGAATTCCTGCGCTGTTATGAACGTCTGCGCGAAATCGGCATCGACAAGCCGGCGTATTTTGAAGCCGGACGGGGACTCTGCGATTTCTTCTGCGACCATTATTCGGAAGAATACGGTTTCGGCAAGCAGTGGCGGCTGGACGGTGTCTGCCTCGACAAGGGCGGCAGCATCGGCGCGTTTGTGATTCCCGCAATGGCAAAGCTGTATATGCTGACAAACGACGAAAAATATCTCGCTATGGCGGAAAAAGCACTGGCGTTCTATGTAGAACGTGACCTCGACAAATTTGTCTGCACGGCGGGCGCACTCGACACCTGCTGTGTGGACAAGGAAACCTCCACGCCGTTCATCATCAGCGCGACGATGCTGTACGATATCACCGGCAAGGACATCTACCGGACAATCGCGGAAAAGGCGGCGTATTACTTCACGTCGTGGATGTTCCACTATCAGCCGGTCTACGAAGCGGACAGCGAAATCGTGCGCTACGGCGTGTGTGTGAAAGGTCTG
>SVQN01000106.1 GCA_015065295.1 Oscillospiraceae bacterium | reverse complement strand
GATTACGTGGTCGAGACCGCCGAAGCCGATGTCGTATGCCCAGCCGTCACCACCGAAGATCCATACGGACTTCTTAGCGAGGTAATCCTTTTCAGCGAGGATTGCGGGAGCGATCGGGCAGCCTTCAGCAGCAGCCTTTTCGAGTTCGGGAATGAGAGCTTCAGCAGCAGCGGTGTTGGTCTTGCCGTCGTCCTTGGAATCGAGGAATGCCTTTGCAGCAGCCTTGAATTCGTCGGAAGCCTTGTCGGAAGCAGCCATTTCTTCAACCTTAGCGATGAGGCGGTTGCGGATGGTCTTCTGACCGAGGTACATACCGAGACCGTGTTCAGCGTTGTCTTCGAACAGGGAGTTCGCCCAAGCCGGACCACGACCGGTAGCGTTGTTTACGGTGTAAGGAGTTGCCGGTGCGGAACCACCCCAGATGGAGGAACAGCCGGTAGCGTTGGAGATGTACATTCTTTCACCGAAGAGCTGGGTGATAAGACGTGCATAAGAGGTTTCAGCACAACCTGCGCAGGAGCCGGAGAACTCGAGCAGCGGCTGCTTGAACTGGGAACCCTTAACGGTAGCGTTGATGAGTTCGGGCTTTTCGGATACGTTGTTGACAGCGTAATCCCACGGAGCCTGCTGGTCTTCCTGAGTAGCACGGAGAACCATTTCGATTGCCTTCTTGCCGGTGCCGTCCTTTTCAGCCTTTGCGGTAACGGGACAAGCCTTTACGCAGAGGGTACAGCCCATACAGTCAGCAGGGGAGATAGCCATGGAGAACTTGTAAGTGGTCTTGACAACCGGCTTCGCAGTGAACTTGGTTGCTTCGGGAGCAGCAGCAGCTTCTTCTTCGTTCATAGCGAACGGACGGATAGCAGCGTGCGGGCAGACGAATGCACAGTTGTTACACTGGATGCAGTTTTCCGGATACCAAACGGGAACGTAAACAGCAACGCCGCGCTTTTCGGAAGCGGTGGAGCCCTGCGGGAAGGTACCGTCAACGTAATCGGTGAACGCGGAAACAGGGAGGCTGTCGCCGGCCATAGCGTTTACGGGGTTAACAACCTTGTTTACGAAGGTTTCGAGGTCAGCTCTCTTAGCGGTGTAAGCAGCCTTCGGAGCGTCGGGAGCAACGGTCTTCCATGCTTCCGGAACAGCAACTTCTACGAATGCGTCAGAACCAGCGTCGATAGCGGCATAGTTGAGGTCAACCATAGCCTGACCCTTCTTGATGTAGGACTTGTATGCAGCCTTCTTCATGTAGTCGATGGCTTCGTCCTTCGGAAGGATGTTTGCAAGGGAGAAGAATGCGGACTGGAGAACGGTGTTCTTAACCTTTGCGTTGCCGATCTGCTTGGTAGCGATGGTGGTAGCGTCGATGGTGTAGAACTTAACGTTGTTGTTCGCAATGTAGGACTTAACAGCTGCGGGGAGGTTTTCTTCGAGGCCTGCTGCATCCCATGCGCAGTCAAGAAGGAAGGTACCGCCGGGCTTGATGTCGCTGACCATGTCATACTTCTTGAGGTAAGCAGAGTTATGGCATGCAACGAAGTCAGCCTTGTTGATGTAGTAAGGAGACTTGATGGGCTTGTCACCGAATCTCAGGTGAGAAATGGTGATACCGGAAGTCTTCTTGGAGTCATACTGGAAGTATGCCTGGATATACTTGTCGGTGTGGTCACCGATGATCTTGATGGAGTTCTTGTTCGCACCAACGGTACCGTCACCGCCGAGACCCCAGAACTTGCAAGCGATGGTACCTGCAGCTGCGGTATCCGGAGCGGGCTTTTCTTCGAGAGAAAGACCGGTAACGTCGTCCACGATGCCGATGGTGAAGTTGTTCTTCGGACATTCAGCAGCGAGGTTTTCGTAAACTGCGAAGATGGACTGCGGAGGAGTATCCTTGGAGCCGAGACCGTAACGGCCGCCGACAACCTTGATATCGGTGCGACCGGTCATGGAGAGAGCGGTAACAACGTCGATATAGAGAGGTTCGCCGAGGGAGCCGGGTTCCTTGGTTCTGTCAAGAACCGCGATCTTCTTACAGGTAGCGGGGATTGCTTCTGCGAGCTTAGCTGCTACGAAAGGACGATACAGACGTACCTTTACGAGACCAACCTTTTCGCCTGCAGCGAGCATATAGTCGATAACTTCTTCTGCAACGTCGCAGAGGGAGCCCATAGCGATGATAACGCGTTCTGCGTCCGGAGCACCGTAGTAGTTGAAGAGCTTGTAGTCGGTACCGATCTTCGCGTTTACCTTGTCCATGTATTCTTCAACGATTGCCGGGAATGCATCGTAGAACTTGTTGCACGCTTCTCTGTGCTGGAAGAAAATGTCGCCGTTTTCAGCGGAACCACGGAGAACGGGATGTTCGGGATTGAGGGAACGAGCGCGGAAAGCAGCGATCGCGTCCTTGTCAACCATTTCAGCGAGATCATCGTAATCCCATACTTCGATCTTCTGGATTTCGTGGGAAGTACGGAAACCGTCGAAGAAGTTGAGAACCGGAACACGGCCCTTGATGGTAGCGAGGTGAGCTACTGCGCCAAGATCCATAACTTCCTGCGGGTTGGATTCCGCCATCATAGCGAAACCGGTCTGACGGCACGCGTAAACGTCGGAATGGTCACCGAAGATGTTAAGAGCATGAGATGCTACGCAGCGAGCGGAAACATGAATAACGCAGGGAAGAAGTTCGCCGGCGATCTTATACATGTTCGGGATCATGAGAAGAAGACCCTGGGATGCGGTGTAGGTAGTCGTAAGAGCACCTGCTGCGAGAGAACCGTGAACGGTACCTGCTGCACCTGCTTCGGACTGCATTTCAATAACCTTAACGGTATCACCCATGATGTTCTTCAGACCGGTAGCGGACCAGGTGTCGGTCACGTCAGCCATAACGGAAGAGGGGGTGATCGGATAGATACCAGCTACTTCGGTGAACGCATAAGAGGCGTGCGCCGCGGCAGTGTTACCATCCATGGAAAGCTTTTTTCTTGCCATGTTGAATATATCCTCCATATAATGTTTTGTAACGTGAAGATACGGCGTCCTCCGCAGAAAAATCCGCAGTGTGCCATATCATCCTATATTATAACGCAAAAATCCGCAAATAGCAATATGTATTATCGAAAAGTTTGCAAAAAAATTGATGAATCCCGCGAATCAAAGCGTTTTCGAGACGGACACTTTCCCGACATGATCGTTTTTCACGATGCGCGGGTACGTTTCGTCGATTTCCACGCCCATGATCTGCACCAGCCGCAGATCGACGTTGTCCACAATTTTATCTTCCGAGAAGCCTTCGATGAGAATCTGGTTGGCGATCCGGCTGCCGCTGTCGCAGAATACGCGGATGTTGTGAAGTTCCACGCCGTCGATCTTCCCGGGAACGGACTGATCGCCCTTCACGGTGCCGAACCAGAAATTGTCGCGGAACACGAAGCAGGCGAGCCGCTCGCACTTGTTGATGCGGACATTTTCCCATGCGATACCCGTGCATTCGACCCCGTCGAGCAGAACAATGCTCATGACCGAGCGTTCGGCAAGCTGTTCGTGATACTGCGGATCGTCGTAGGAGAAGAGAACATCAATGTCGCGGAACGTGATATAGTGGTAATACGCCGCTTTGCTTTCTTCTCCGACAACCATCGAACTGTTGCAGTCGTTCCACAGGATCAAGTTCTGGAAATGAATGTCCTCACACGCCAGTGAACGGTCGAACGCCTTGAGGGAAATGCTGTCGTCACAGGAACGGATGAAGCAGTTTTTCACCGTTACGCCGCGACCGTTGGAGATGTCGAGACCATCCGTACAGGCGTAAGTGGTAGAGAGAATCTTTACATTATACATCCCCACCGTGTCGCACAGATACAGATGCACATTCCATCCGTTTTTCGCATGGGTATGTACAATCACGCCTTCGATATCGAGGTCATGACACTGTACCGCGTCCAGTGCAATTTTCGTACAGCCGCCGTCCACAAGAATCACGCCGCTTCCGAAAATGCGGATATGTTCACCTGCCGCGCGGATGCCGCCGTAGACGACCGCACCGGGTTCCAGATAAACAATGGTATCCGACGGAACGTCAAGCGCACCGGTTTCTTCGCGCACATCATGGAATCCGGCAGGGAAGTACAGAACCTCCTCAACCTCCGACGGGGAATACAGCGTCAGCGGATTGGCAAACAGATGCAGGACGTTTCCGGAGACATAGTTGTCATCAAAAATCAATGTAATCTGCATCGGTGTCCGTGAAACGGTGAACCGGATACAGCCGTTCGTCACCTGCGGCGTAATCCCGAGCATCACCGGCAGAATTTTCAAAGACGTGAAGGAAAACTCCGGCTTTACCACAATGTCCGCCGCACATCCGTTTGCCAGATCAAAATATCCGAAATTCACACAGCCGCCCCAGTAGGTCTTGTCGGAATACATCCCGACGTCCAGACCGTCCGCGGTCACACGGAACATGGTTTTATAGATCGGTGTTCCTTCCGGTACGGCGGGACAGAGCATCTTTTCCATCATAACGATTACCCCAGATATTTGCGGACTTCTTCCGCCATATCGTCCGGCATCACGGTGTCAAACGGCACTTCCGCCTGATCGCACGCGACGACAAAGTCCCGGACAAATCCCACGGTCGTACCGAGCGTTTTTTCGTACAGCGGGAAAAGAATGTCGTGCTGGTTGTGAATGTCCGCTTCGCCGTAACGGTAGAAGTTGAACGAAGGAATGCCCGCACCGGCGAACGAAGTCGAGTCGCTGGACGCCGCATGACGGCTCACGACGAACGAATGACGGCGTTCTGCCGCAAAGTTCCGCACAAATTCGCAGACCGATTCCGCCGCCGTGACGGAAACTCCGTCGTACCCGATCGCACAGCCGATGAGGTCGAAGTTGATTTCCATCTGCGTTTTTTCCATGATATCGGGATGCTTCTTCACGAACTCCTTACTGCCGAGCAGACCGCGTTCTTCCGCGCCGCACCACAGGAAAACGAGCGTCCGCTTCGGCTTGTTTCCCATGAAATACCGGTACAGGTCGAGCAGAGCCGCCACGCCGGTCGCGTTGTCGTACGCACCCACGCCGACTTCCACGCTGTCGTAATGCGCGGAGAACGTGATATATTCGTCCGGAATCTCCGTTCCGGGAATCACGGAAACGATGTTGGCTGTGTCCACCGTGATTTCGTGCTGCTTCAGTTCGCAGTGAATCGCCGACGCACCGTCTTTCACCATTTCAATGGCATCGGCGGTCTTTACGAAGAAGCCGGGCTTTTTCCCGATCTCGCGCAGTTTCCGTCCGAGATTCTTCGGAGTCAGATCGCCGGTATCGTAGAACTTTCCGCTGAACGCGACGAATCCCTCTGCCGGAGAATTCACTACTGATGTGTATTGTTCCGGATCGAGTTTGTTCATCATGACAAAACCGCCATCCACGCCGTCCAGATCGAATTCAGTCGCACGTTCGACATAACGGAAGGAAAAATCTCCTTCAATTTCACCGGAAAAACCGACACCGACCGTTTCGTATTCCTTCTGATACGGCTCAGTTACGCGAAGTACTGCGCGGTCGATTTTCAGACCGGGGAAACTGAACGGCTCAACCGTGACCTCTCCGCCGAGCGCACGGACTTCTTCGGCGATCATTTCCGCCGCACGTTCGCATTCCGCCGAACCTGCCGGACGGCAGAAGCTCAGTTTCTTGACGATCTCCCACTGATAAGCACTGGAATCCATAAAAACCTCCATGTATTTAAAGAAAAAATTGATATCGAAAACTCAGGAATCCCGTTCCGGCGGCTTGCTGATGCCGATATACACGCCGTTCGCATCCCGGGATGTATCCCGATTGATCGGCTTGGCGGTCAGTACAAACGTGAGGCACTGACACGGACATTTCAGTTCCATCCGGTAAGGCTCCGGACATCCACGTTTGGTGAAATCCCCGCCGCATCGGATCACTTCGCACCATGTAAACAGCTCGATCATCGCGCGCGGACAGAAATCGGCGGGACATCCGTACTGAAAGACAAACGTGTCCCCGCGTTCGATCCCCAGCCGGCAGTTCCGCGCCTCGCCTTCGGTTACGAGAAGTTCAAATTCCCAGTCCTCCGTTATCCATTTCCGCATCCCGGAATCCTCCTGACGTTCATTTTTCTACATTATATCACAACCGTTCCCGAAGGTCAACGCCGGAACAAAAAAGAACCTCCCCGTTTTATAACGAGATGCGGGAGGTATAAGTATTACCCATTTACGCTTCTGTTTATTGTTATAAATTAGTATTGAAAATGGTAAGAAATTGTGATATATTATTATATGAGATACGAGGTGATACAATGAAAAAGGTTTTTAGTTATAATCCGGATATCTACAAAAATGCGTATATGAATTGGCGCACAGACAAACACCAACCAATTCATAACTTGAACGCTTTAGCTGAGGGATATTTTGAGAGTGCTGTATTATCAATAAAAGCGTGTTTGGTAAATAATAGCGATCACAAGGCAGATGGATTAATTTTTCCGATTCTGTTCTCTATGAATCATGCCATTGAACTATATGAAAAATCTATCTGTTGGAGTCTTAAC
>SVQN01000105.1 GCA_015065295.1 Oscillospiraceae bacterium | reverse complement strand
ATCCATGATATAATAATCTATTGATATCGAATAAATCAATTCCCCCTTCTTATATAAAAAGGTTTTTGGAAAGGGTTCGGGAAAACCTTTTTCCTTAAAAAAGGTTTTCCCGAGAAACTTCATTTCAACAAGGAGACACACCATCATGCAGTGGACTTCAGTTAATGATCTGCGAGAAAAATATCTCTCGTTCTTTGAATCCAAGGGACATCTCAGACTCCCTTCCTTCCCGCTCGTTCCCCAGAACGACAAATCCCTTCTTCTCATCAACTCCGGTATGGCTCCGATGAAGAAGTTCTTCACCGGCGAAGTTGAACCGCCGCGCCACCGCGTTACCACCTGCCAGAAGTGCATCCGTACTCCTGACCTGGAACGTGTCGGCCACACTGCGCGTCACGGTACCTACTTTGAAATGCTCGGCAACTTCTCCTTCGGCGACTACTTCAAGAACGAGGCGATTCCGTGGGCGTGGGAATTCCTGACCCAGTGCCTCGAAATTCCGGAAGAACTCCTCTATCCGTCCATCTACGAAGAAGACGACGAAGCGTTCGAAATCTGGAACAAGAAGATCGGCGTGCCCGCAGAACGCATTGTCCGTCTCGGCAAGGCCGACAACTTCTGGGAACACGGTACCGGCCCCTGCGGCCCCTGTTCCGAAATCTACTTCGACCGCGGTCTGAAGTACGGATGCGGCTCCCCGGACTGCAAGCCCGGCTGTGACTGCGACCGCTTCATGGAAATCTGGAACAACGTATTCACCCAGTTCAACTCCGACGGCAAGGGCAACTACACCGAACTCGAACACAAGAACATCGACACCGGTATGGGTCTCGAACGTCTCGCGTGCGTAATGCAGGGCGTTGACAACATGTTCGAAGTTGACGGCGTCCGCAAGATTCTCGACAAGGTTGTCGAAATCTCCGGCAAGAACTACGGCGAAAACAAGAACGACGACATCTCCATCCGCGTCATCACCGACCACGTCCGCGGCGCAACCTTCATGATCTCCGACGGCGTTATCCCGTCCAACGAAGGCCGCGGCTACGTTCTCCGCAGAATTCTCCGCCGTGCTGCCCGTCACGGCAAGCTCCTCGGCATCGGCCGCGAATTCCTCACCGAAGTATGCGACGTTGTTATCGCTGAAAACGTAGCGGGTTATCCCGAACTCGGCGAAAAGGCGGACTACATCAAGAAGGTTATGTCCATCGAAGAAGACCGCTTCAATGCGACCATCGACGCCGGTCTCTCCATCCTCTCCGACCTCATCCGCACCACTCTTGCGGAAGGCGCAGATACCATTTCCGGTGAAGACGTCTTCAAGCTCTACGATACCTTCGGATTCCCGATCGACCTGACCCGCGAAATCACCGAAGAAAGCAATCTCCACATCGACGAAGAAACCTTCAAGATGCTCATGCAGCAGCAGAAGGTTCGTGCGCGTGAAGCAAGAGCGAACATCTCCGGCTGGAGCGATGCGTCCAAGTCCTTCCTCTCCACTCTCCCGGCAACCGAATTCACCGGCTACACCGACTACAAGACCGAAGGCGCGAAGGTTCTCGCAATTCTCTGCGAAGACGAATCCGTAAACGAAGTATCCGAAGGCGAATGCACCATCATCCTCGACAAGACTCCCTTCTACGGTGAAGGCGGCGGTCAGATCGGCGATACCGGTACCATTTACAAGGCAGACGCGATTCTCAACGTATACGACACCAAGAAGACCGACGGCGTTTACATCCACCTCTGCACCGTGGTCAACGGCAGCTTCAAGGTAGGCGATGTTGTGACCGCCGATATCGAAGATATGCGCCGTGAAGCGATCAAGAGAAACCACTCCGCGTGCCACCTGCTCCAGGCTGCACTCCGTAAGGTTCTCGGTACTCACGTTGAACAGGCAGGTTCCTATGTGGACAACAGCCGCGTCCGTTTCGACTTCACGCACTTCCAGGCACTCACTGCAGAAGAACTCAAGCAGGTAGAAGGTCTTGTCAACGCACACATTCTCGTCGGCAGCCCGATTGAAACCGTTGTGACCGACATCGAAACCGCGAAGAAGGAAGGTGCTATGGCACTGTTCGGCGAAAAGTACGGTTCCGAAGTCCGCATGGTCAAGATGGGTGCATTCTCCACCGAACTCTGCGGCGGTACGCACTGTGACAACACCGGCAAGATCGGTCTGTTCAAGATCGTTTCCGAATCCTCCGTTGCGGCAGGCGTACGCCGTATCGAAGGCGTAACCGGTCTCGGCGTTCTCGAACTGATTGCGGAACGCGACAACCTCATCGGCGAAACCGCGCACGCTCTCAAGGCGCAGAACCCGCACGAAATGCCGAACCGCGCAGCGTCCCTGCTCGGCGAAATTTCCGGTCTCAAGAAGGAAATCGACAGCCTGAACTCCAAGCTCGCGGCAAACCGTCTCGGCGAACTCGTGAACGGTGCGGCTGAAGTCGGCGCGTTCAAGCTCATCACCGCAGACCTCGGTGCAACCGGCGTTGACGCGGCTCGTACCCTCTGCGACCAGATCAAGGACAAGATGCCCGAAGCGGTAGCTGTATTTGCCGTAAACGATGGTGCAAAGCTGAACTTTGTGGCAGCGGCAGGTTCCGCAGCGGTCAAGTCCGGCGCACACGCAGGCAAGCTCGTCGGCGCAGTCGCAGCCGTCACCGGCGGTAAGGGCGGCGGACGTCCCGACAGCGCAACCTCCGGCGGCAAGGACATCGCCAAGGTAGCCGACGCTCTCGCAGCAGCGAAGGACATCCTCGCAGGTATGCAGAAGTAATTGAATGAATAAAATTTATCGGGGAGTACCTTTTTAAGGAAAAGGTACTCCCCGAACCCCTCCCCAAAACCTTTTTGGACAAGAGGGGGTATTTTTGTTTGTGCAGATTTGAAGAATTTAGTTTTTGCTCTTGCGGGAAGACGGGTGGGGCTGTTATAATAAAAGAAAAACGAAAACGGAGGGTTTTCTATGAATACGATTTCTGTACGCACCTATCCGAAGGCATTCTCGCGCATCTGTCTGGGAACGGCGGGATTTGGTGCAAACGGTCTGAACGGCGAGCCGCTGGAACAGGCGTTTGCGATTCTTGACGCGTATTACGCGATGGGCGGACGGTTCCTCGACACGGCGAACGTTTACGGACGGTGGGGTGTGGATCACACCAATGCGTCCGAGATGGTCATCGGGCGGTGGCTCTGTGAACGGCAGATCACCGACATGACCGTGACCACCAAGGCGTGTCACTGGGCACCGGAAGCTCCGTCGGTGTCCCGCGTGACTGCGGATGCTCTGGCGCATGACGTAGACGAAAGCCGCGCGTCGCTTGGGATGGACAAGCTGGACATTCTGCTTCTCCATCGGGACAACGAGGAAATAGACATCCGCGCGATTGTGGATTTCTGCGTACCTTTCGTTGATCGTGGAATTATCACCCGGTTCGGGTTCTCGAATTTCCGCGCGGATCGTGTGAAGACGGCGATCGAATATCTCGGCGCGGACTGGGATCGGTATTTCGTCGGGGTATCGAACGAATGGAGCCTTGCCATGGACGGCGCGGACGGCTATGCTCCCGGTTCGGGCATGATCGCCACGGACGCGGCTCTGCGGAATGTGCAGGCGGAATACAAATTCCCGCTGTTCCCGTATTCGTCAATCGCACACGGATTTTTCACGAAACTCCAGCGGTGCGGCGCGGTTTACGACGGTGGATGGCGGAACACGGACGATTTCCGCGGAAACAAGGCATGGCTCACGGACAAAAACGGCCGTGCGTACAACCGTCTGACCGCGCTTGCGGCGGAAACCGATCTGTCGCTGGCGATGCTTTCGCTCGGGTATCTGCTGGTACAGCCGGAAACAATCCCCGTCATGACGGTCAGCCGGCTCGAACAGCTTGAGGAACTGAACGCCGTTGCGGAAGCCGCGTGGGATACGGCGATGTTCGCGGAGTAACGACTATTTCCGGTTGGTTTCGCGGTATTCCTTCGGAGTACTGCCGAAGGATTTCCGGAACAGTTCCGTGAAGTAGCTTGCGCCGGAAAATCCGCAGGCAAACGCGATTTCGGTGACGGAGTCGTCCGTGGAAACGAGAAGCTCCGCCGCCTTGCCGAGACGGTACTGTACCAGATATGCGTTCGGCGTTTTATGGACGTACCGGTTGAACAGGCGGCAGCATTTGCTTTCGCAGATGTGACCCGCTTCCGCAATCTGCGCGAGCGTGAGCTTCCGCGCATAGTTTGATTCAATAAATTCGATCATGGTTTCAATGGCCGTGAGGTCATCGGACGACCGGTCGGTCCGGGAACAGTCGGGCATATTGTCGGACAGCAGAGACCACACAAAGCAGAATAATCCGTGAATGTGCAGCGGTGCGGAAGGACTTTCACAGGTTCTGTACATCTCCCGCAGACCGTTCATCAGGTTTTTCTGCCATTCCGTATCCGGCGAGAGCTTGACGTAGGGCATATTGGTATTTTCGGTAACGGGAAGGACGTAGGTGGTTTCAAAATACGGCGACATACAGAGTACGCGCGGATTCAGGCGGACACAGAGTGCGCGCGAATTTTCGGTCGGAGTGCCGTAGTGCATCTGGCGGGCGTTCACGAAAATGCCTTCGCCGGCGGTCAGAGGGATTTTCTCGCCGTTGACGGTATAATCGTCGCCGCCGGACAGGATCAGCAGGAATTCCACGTCGTCGTGCCAGTGCATGGCCGGAAGTCCTCTGCGGAAGCGTTTTACCGACAGAACTTCGATATAAGCGGAATATTCGGGATAGCTGTACCGCACATTTTCCAATAATGCGTCATCCGGGTATTTCATGGTTCCTCCGTTTGTACAGGATTGTTATAGTATTATCCAATATATTGATAGATTTTTTGATTTCCGTGCAGTATAATTATAGTGTCGCGGAGGACAGAAGTCAATATTTCTTCTTTACAAATCGGAAAAAATGTGGTATTCTATTGGTACACTTTTTTACCGTTACGGAGGAATTCTGTCATGACCATGAAAGAAAAAATGCAGTGCGGGGAGCTGTATCTCTGTGAAGACCCCGACATCCTGCGTGAACAGCGCGCGTGTCTCGAAAAGCTCTACGACTTCAACCAGACCCGTCCGTCGGAACTCAGCAAGCGGGCGGAAATGCTGAAGGATATGTTCGCCGAAATCGGCGACGACTGCTACATCGAACCGCCGTTCCACGCAAACTGGGGCGGACATCACGTCCATTTCGGCAAGAATGTTTACGCCAATTTCAACTTGACTCTCGTGGATGACTCGCACATTTACGTCGGCGACAACACCATGTTCGGCCCGAACTGCGTGATCTCCACGGCGGGACATCCGATCAATCCGGAACTGCGCGAGCTGGTTTACCAGTACAATATGCCGGTTCACATCGGGAAAAACTGCTGGCTGGGCGCCGGTGTCCTTGTCATGCCCGGCGTGACGATCGGCGACAATACCGTCATCGGCGCGGGCAGCGTTGTGACGAAGGATATTCCGGCGAATGTGGTCGCAGTCGGCGTCCCCTGCCGCGTTCTGCGCGAGATCGGCGAACACGACCGCGAATATTATTTCAAGGATAAGAAGATTAACTGGGACGAAATCGGAAAGTGATCCCCCATTTTAAATTTCATAAGGCGATTTCTGTATGTGTGAGAGCTTGCAGTTCGCAGTACGGCGGTATTTGTTGGGAGTACCGCCGTATATTTTTTTCGGGTCAACCGGACATTGTGAAAATCCACAAAATCTTCCGCATTCGGATTGGTCAGAAGGTAGAAAAGAAAAACTAAAAAATAAAAAACTATTTTTAAAGGATTGAAAAGAATACAATAAGGTGCTATAATTTTTTCATCAAACAATCCGGCTGTGACCGCAATCAACAGCCGGTTGAATTACGGAGGATCCCAACATGAAACAAAAGCTCTCACTCGTTCTGGCACTCCTGATGCTGCTCCCGATGATCGCATCCTGTGCCGAATCCAAGGAAAACGCGGAAGAAACGGCTGCTGCGGCCAATATCGAAACGCCGTCTGCGGAAATCGCGGAAGAAGCAGCCGCCGAAGAAGACAATCCTTATTACGAAGGCTACGTCGATCCGTTTACCGATGTGGATTTTGACGGGGATACACTGACGGTCTATACGTCCGTAAACCAGCGCGGGACGCTCACCAGCTCTAACTACCTCATTGAAGGGCCGGAGGAACTGACCGGCGACCTTGCGCCTGACGCGGCGATCCAGCGGAACATGGACGTCTGCGAACGGCTGAACATCGAGCTTGCGTTCGAACCGGCCGACTTCAGCTACGACGTGGTTGCGTCCAACATCCGTCAGCTTCTCCAGTCGGGCGACGCGGCATACGATGTCATCATCAACGACATTTACGGTCTTGCGCCGATCACGCCGGAAGGGCTGTTCCACAACGCCTACGACGGCAAGAACTTCAATTTTGACGCGCCGTGGTGGTACGACGAATTCATGAGCGACATTTCGCTCAACTCCAATCTCCGGTTCATGCTGGCGGGGGACTACTTCATTGATATGCTCCGCTGCACGCACTGTCTGGTCATGAACAAGGGGATGTACACCGACACCTACGG
>SVQN01000021.1 GCA_015065295.1 Oscillospiraceae bacterium | reverse complement strand
ATATGGATGAAGATGACCAGCAGCATATAGAGCAGGCTGGTCATCGTGAGTTCGTGTTTTTTTGACATTATTTCCGGTTCGGGTTGAACGAGGTGATGCCGTCGTCCTCGTACCAGTTGTAGCGGATTTCTTCGCCGTCGATGAGCCAGAGTTCCGGGTATTCGTTTTCCATCCAGTCGAGCGGACGGGTTTCGTTGGTCTGAACGGAGTTGATCGCCCATGCCGCTTTCAGTTCGGCGAGTTCATCGTCGTTCAGAACGCCCGGCTTGCACGATACGAACAGCGGGGAACCGCTCTTTGCCAGTACGTCGAGCCACAGACGGTTCAGTTTCCACGGAATCGCACCCGTGATCCCGACGCAGTCCGCGTCTGCCATGTAGAAAATGCCGTTCTGGATCAGGCGGAACGCAAGCGTGTTCACGCCCATGCAGCGCGTTCTCGACCAGTCGAAGCCGGAGGTATCGTCGCCGGTACGGTTCAGTTCGTACATACCCGCGCAGAGGTGAGAGATCGTGTTGCAGCCGATGATAACGCAGTCGTCGCCCGCCGCGTCACGGACAGCCTGATAGAAGTCCACGATGATTTCCGCGGAGGTGCGGCTGCGGTCGTAGAAATGCCAGCCGTCCTTCGTCATCTGCTGGCGCATCGAATTGCCGTACTGACCGAAAACGTCGCGGGTCGAGTAGTCGTGCTTGATGAGGTCGTAGCCCCATTCGCGGAGCATCTTCGTGATGCGCTTGACGTAGTCGATGACTTCCGGGTGCGACGGGTCGAGGCAGGCGGGTTCCTTTTCAAGCCGCCATTCCGGCTTGGCTTCCGCAATTTCGTTGTGACCGTCGATGAGATAACGGATCCAGATGCCCGGACGGACACCGGCGGCGCGCATTTCGTCCGCCAGCTTCTTCATATCGGGGAAACGTTCGTTGGTTTCCGTCCACGGAGCGTCGCAGTTGTGCTTCTGCCAGCCGTCGTCGATGACCATGTAGGGGATATTTTCGAGTCCCGCGCACTGGTCGGCGACAATCTTGGTGTCCGCGTGGATTTCGTCGTGGGAGCTGTTGCCGTACGCGTAGTACCAGTTATTGGAACCGTATACCTTGTGATCCGCCGTTTTTGTGGTGGGACACATGAGGCGGCAGAAGGCACGTCCGGCGTCAAAGGCGGTCATATCGCGGTATTCGCCGAAGACGATGTCGCACACATCGAGGGTACGTCCGCCGAGAAGAACGCCGGAACCGCCGTTGCGGATGTCCGCCCACATGGTGATGCCCGCGCCGTCGTACTGCCATGTAACGATCGCACTGCACTGTACACGCACACCGAAGCCTTCGGTGAAGCGGCCGTTTACGTCATAATTACGGTCACTGCCGTTCGAGACGAGCATATACCACGGCATGGTGCGTTCGGGTTCGATGCCAGCCCAGCGGAGGTTGGAGTAGCCGCGCTCGTAATCGTCGCCGAGAATACGGAAGCTGTCGCTGCGCTTTTCGCTGTCGGTGAAGTTCCAGCGGAGCCGGATGTATTTGAGAGGCGTTGTGTCCGCCGTGATACGCAGAGTCAGCGCATCTCCGTTTTCGGTCACGGAAAGACGGATGTCCTCCAGCGGAATGTCCGGTTCATACGCACAGGTGATCTGACCGGGTTCGTTTTCGGTATAGATCGTATACCGGTCGGGGAGTCTGAGTTTCATGGATATTCTCCTGTTTCGTACAGATTTTTCCTTTTCATTATAGCAGATACCTCCGGCAAAGTCAAGGTGTCCGTCTCTGTCGAAAAAATATGCACCATTCCGGAACCGGGTGCATACCATGGCAAAGGAAAGGCGGACAGAGCCTTTCCGAAAAAACAAAAATCTCGGAGGTACAAACCATGGCATCTTTCTACAATCAGGCGACCCTCACCTATAACGGAACAACGACCACATCCAATATCACCACAGGCGAGATTCTCGACGTTCTGTCCGTGACAAAAACCGCTGTTGCGGACGGTTATGCGGCGGACTGCTGCGTCACCTATATCGTCAGTCTTGTGAACAGCGGCACGGTTCCGTTCACCGGCCTGACCGTGACCGATAACCTCGGCGAATTCACCGACGGTACGCTGACGCTCGTTCCGCTCACCTACAAGGAAGGTTCGCTCCGCTATTTCGTGAACGGCGTTCCGCAGGCGGCTCCGTCTGTGACCGCAGAATCTCCGCTGACGATCACGGGGATCACCGTTCCCGCGGGTGGCAATGTGACGCTGGTCTATGCGGCGGACGTGAACCGCTTTGCCCCGCTGGACACTGCCGGTACCATCACCAACGAAGTCAGTGTGAGCGGCGGCGGTCTGGGAACTCCTATCACGGCGGAAGCGACCGTTACGGCGGAGACAAAGCCGCTTCTTGCGATCACCAAATCCCTGAACCCCACGTCCGTTGCGGAAAACGGTCAGATCACCTACACGTTCGTGATCGAAAACTACGGCAACCGTATGGCGGATGCGACCGACAATGTGAGCATCACCGACCTCTTCGATCCGCGTCTTGAGAATATCACCGTCACCTTCAACGGGGATGTCCTGACAGAACCGGACAGCTACAACTACAACGCGGAGACCGGTCTGTTCACCACCGTCGCCGGAACCATCACCGTACCCGCAGCCACCTATACCCGCGATTCCGTGACCGGAGCCGTCACCGTAACTCCCGGAGTCGCTATCCTGACCGTCACCGGAACCATCTGAGGAAGATAAAAACGATCCGCAGGGGCATGGTACTTGCCGTGTCCCTGCGGTTTTCGGAACGATCAGCCGATTTTTCGGACGATCTGCTGAAGCAGCGGTGTTTTGCTGAGAATATCCTCCGCCAGACGGAGCTGACAGTGCGCCCGGACGAGATTGTGTTCCGGATAGTCCGTCCGGAAATACGGATCGCCCGTCAGGTAGTCGTCCAGAAACCGCGCCGCCAGTTCTACGGTCACGCTGAATGCCCCCTGCACCATTCCGTCAATTTCTTCGGATGTCAGGGAATCCTTCACCTCGCCGATGAATCCTTCCGCGAATGCCGTGAATTTTCCGACATCCAGCGAGACTTTTTCCGTGTCCGGCTCATCTTCGGCGGCGGTGTTTGCCAGAAAACGGACGGCGTCCCCGAAATCGTACATCGCCATTCCCGGCATGACCGTGTCCAGATCAATCACGGCGAGCGGACGCAGCGTTTTCCGGTCAAAGAGGACGTTGTTTGCCTTGGTGTCGTTGTGCGTCACCCGGGGAGGGAATTTCCCTGCCGCAAACCGGTCGCAGAGGTCGGTTGCTTCCTTATAATATGTCCGGAACCGGCGCAGTTCGGGCAGAACGTCCGAGGTTCTCCCGGCAATGTCCCGGCGTGCATCCGCAAAAAGGGTATCCAGACGGCGGCGGGTATTGTGGAAATCCGGAATCGTCTCGTGGAGCAGGGAACCGTCGAAATCGGAAAGCTGCCGCTGGAATTCGCCGAACGCTTTTCCTGCCGCGCGGATGACGGACGGATCGTCGCAGGAATCAAAAACCACGGAATCCAGATAATCCATCACCCGCCAGAAGCCGCCGTCTGCATCATGGACGAAATTCACGCCGCCGTCGGGACTTCCCGAAAGGAATGTCCGGTGGAAGAACAGCGTCGGACGTTCGGGACATTTCCGGCGGATGTGCGCGGTTACACGGCCGATGTTTTCCATGATTTCTTCGGGGTTTCTGAAAACATGAGTATTGACTTTCTGGAAAATGTAGGTTTTTTCGCCGCTGTCCGTCCGGTATGTGACTTTGTAGGTCTGGTTGATGTTGCCGTTTTTGACGGTATCGTAAGAGGAAAACGTTCCGGGAAGGCAGAACTGTCTGCCGATTTCGGTGAGGATATCTTGCATGAAAAATCTCCTTTGGATGAGCATTCCTCTACAGTATATGCACGGCAGCGGCATTCCGCTTCGGGATTTCCGCAAAAGAATTGAAACGGCTCCGGAACTGTGCTATAATTGTTTGCAGTCTGATAAGGAAAGGATGTACATTCTATGTCCTGTACACCGTTTGTACCTTCAACACAAATTGAAAAATACTTTGCGTGGCTCTCCGCGATCCCGCATGGCTCCTTCAATGAGCATACTCTGAGTTGTGCTGTCCGGGAGATCGCCGAAAAAGCGGGCCTGTGGACCTATCAGGACGAAGTCAGCAATCTGCTGGTGCGCCGTCCGGCCACGCCCGGCTGTGAACACAAAGCCCCGCTGATCCTGCAGGCGCATATGGATATGGTCTGCACGAAGATTCCCGGAAGCCGTCACGATTTTCTGACCGATCCGCTGAAGCTGTTCGTGGATGAGGAGGGCTGGCTGCACGCCCATGAGACCTCGCTGGGTGCGGACGACGGCATTGGCGTGGCATATATGATGGATCTGATGCTGCGGAAGGATATCCCCCTCCCGGAACTGGAGCTTCTGTTTACGGTACAGGAGGAAGCGGGGATGGGCGGTGCCCGCGCGTTTGACTATTCTCTTCTGCGCGGCCGCCGTATGGTCGGTCTGGACTGCGGCGGAGAGTACTTCACCGCTGTGTCCTCCTGCGGCAGCCGACGGATGATCTTTACGCTTCCTCTCGAAAAGGCGGACGTCTGCGGAAAACAGTACCGTCTGTCGGTCGAGGGGCTTACCGGCGGCCATTCCGCCAGTGATATTGCCGATGCACGCGGCAACGCCATCAAACTTCTGGCCCATATCCTGAGCGCGTTAGAGAAGACCGGTGCGGCGCTGATCCGTGCTGAAGGCGGTGAGGCGGACAATGCAATCCCACGGGCAGCCTCGGCCGTGCTGTGCATCCCGGATGAGCAGTACGCACAGGCGCGGAAGATCGTGGAAGAATATACAAGAAGCTATACGAAATCCTACCGGCTCACCGATCCGAAGCTGACGGTCACCCTGAATCCCGGGAACGGAGAGGCAAAGGCAGCCTATTCCCTGCACGGCATCCGAATGCTGGTCGCTCTGCGTGACGGCGTATTTGCACGGGATCTGGAGCATCCGCCGCGTTCTGCACTGAGCAGTAATATGGGCGTTCTGGCGATCGACGATGGAATTCTGACCGTCCGCAGTATGATCCGCAGCACAACGGAGGAGTGGAAGGAGCTTCTTTCGGAGCAGCTGATCGCGGCGGCTGAGGCGTATGGGGCACGATATACCGTAGACAGCGACTATACCGGCTGGGAATACGATCCGGATTCGGCACTGCGCCGCCTGTATTTTGAGACAGTACAGGAGCTGTTCGGGCACGGTATGCAGGAGTCGTTTGCGGCCGGCGGCCTGGAGGCAGGTTTCTTTGCCGGAGGTGTGCCCGGAATGGATATCATCGAGATGCAGTGTGCGATGACGGGACTGCATTCTCCCTCAGAAAAAATGGAGCTGGTTTCCTTCAACCGGATGTACGAGCTTCTGGTAAAGCTGATCGAATGTCTGCCATAAGCCGCAAAAAAGTAAATGCTGCCGCCGTGACGATATCCGTTCTCCGCCTTGACAACTTCCGTGTTCTCTGGTAAAATGAACTCATCCAAATTTCTCTCATCAAAGGAGATTTACCATGACTTCCAAGGAAATTATCCGCCGTCTTGTCGCGCACGACGCACCGCCACGCTTCGGCTACGACTTCCACGGTCTGTCCGATTTCGCTCACGTCGGCTCCCGCCGCTACATCAACGTTCCCGCCAATCCCTACGATGCGTGGGGCGATTATCCCGAACTCAAGAAGCTCACCGGCTTCAATGGCGAAGTCCGCCGCGATATCTACGGCAACATCTACGGCCGCTTCAACGGCAAAACCAAGGGCGAATGCATCCGCGGTGCCATCGAAGATTGGGAAGACTACAATTATTACATTCCCGAATTCGACCCGAACCACCGCGAAAAACTTCTTGAACAGAACCTCGCTTCCCACGAAAAATACATCCTCACTTCGGGAAACTCCCTGTTCTCCGTTCTCCGCGACGCGCGTCTCATGAGCAACGCCCTCGCCGACACCATCACCGATCCCGATGCGGTCTTTGAATTCGTTGACCGTCTCGCCGAACACGAAGTTGCCATTATCAAGAGCATCGCCGGATGCGGCATCGACGGCTGGTTTATGGGCGACGACTGGGGAACGCAGGACCGTACCTTCATTTCCCCCGCATCCTTCCGCGAACTGTTCAAGCCCGCCTACAAGAAGGTCGCCGACGCGGCGCACGAAGCCGGAATGAGCGTGTTCCTCCACTCCTGCGGCTACATTTACGCTTTCATGGAAGACTTCATCGACGCAGGCATCGACGTGTTCCAGTTCGACCAGCCGGACGCATACCCGTCCGAAGTTCTGGCGAAGGAATTTGCTCCCCGCGTGGTCTTCCACTCCCCGGTGGACATCCAGAAGGTTCTCCCGACCGGCGACCGCGAATTCATCGAAACCCGCACGAAGACCATGTGCGGCCTCTTCCGCGAAGCAGGCGGCGGCTGGATTGCCAAGGACTACCCGACCTACCACGATATCGGCGTAGACGTCGAATGGGCGAAGTGGGCAAGAGACGTAATTACCGAAAACAGCAAAATTGACTAAGGACTAAGAGCTAATGGTGAATGGCTATCCCGAACCTTCCGTTTGTCCGCTGACGGAAAGTTCCGCTTAGCCATTCACCATTCGTTTTTAGCCCTTAGTCAAAAAATTTAGCCTCCGGCTAAATTTTTTTTGCGATCTGCTTCCGAAGGCGGCTGATGATCCGCTTTTCCAGACGGGAGATGTACGACTGCGAGATTCCCAGACGATCCGCAACTTCTTTCTGCGTCATTTCTTTGTGACCGCCCAGACCGTAGCGCAGTTCGATGATCTCCCGCTCCCGTGATTCCAGTCCGGCGACCGCTTCCCGCACCGTCCGCTCGTCTTCCGAACGCTCGATTTCCTGACCGACCGGTCCGTCGCCCGAATCGAGGATGTCCGACAGCAGAAGCTCGTTTCCGTCCCAGTCCGTGTTCAGCGGCTCGTCGATGGAGATATCTCCCTTGTGCGGCGCATTTTTCCGGAGATACATCAGGATTTCGTTTTCGATACAGCGCGAAGCGTAGGTCGCCAGCTTGATTCCGCGGTCGGTTTTGTAGGTGTGGATCGCCTTAATCAGTCCGATCGTTCCGATGGAAATCAGGTCTTCGATTCCCGCACCCATGCCGCTTCCCTCGAATTTTTTCGCAATGTAGACCACCAGACGCAGATTGTGCCGGATCAGAACGTCCGCCAGATCGCGGTCGGTTTCAAACTGTTCGAGAAGGGTACTTTCCTCCTCGGCGGTCAGCGGGGGCGGGAGAACGTCCGCGCCGTTGATGTAATAGCATCCGCCTTCGCCGAAAAAGGCGAGCAGACGGTTCTGATACCGGGAATGCAGCCGGTCTGCGGTCGATTTCAGTTCATCGAGCAGAGTGGAACAGGTCGTCATAAAAGCCTCCTATGTATGATAAATGAAAAATCACCGGACGATTTTCGAAGGAACAATCCCCACGAACCCGCCGTAATCGTTCCCTGTGGGATTGCACGCGATGACCGCCGATACCGTCCGCCCGTTTACCGTGACCGTATCCGGAACAAATCCGCGCAGCAGACGATGCCCGCCGATTCCTTCCGCCGGGATCATCCGCAGCCGCAGCGGGGTGTCATCCGCCGCAAGAAGTTCCGACAGCGTACCGAGTGCCGCTTCCGACACGACGATTACCGGCATTCCCGAAATCGGTTCGGTCAGCAGACAGCCGGAATCGCACAGCGCGGCAAACGAAACCGATGTTCCTGCCGCCGTCACGGTCACGTCCGCCGAACGTTTTCCGGAGGAATGCCCGGCAAGCCGCAGAAACGCCGATGCCGCCGTGAATCCGAGCAGAACCAGCGGTGCAAAGGAACCGTTTCCGCCATCCTGCCAGACGGCGTTTCCGAGGGACAGGACGGAGGTCAGGATTCCGCCGAGAAGAGTTCCTGTTCCCCAGAGAATCAGCGTGTCGCGGACGAGCTGCCGCAGGGAACCGGCTTTCCCGAAGGCAATCCGGACGACGGCAAGAGCCGTGAGAAGTCCGGTGAGGACAAACGGGATGCCGTTCAAAGGAAGAACCATCGCGGCACATCCGGCAAGAGAGCCGAACGCGGCGGCAAGCATCAGACGGCGGCGGGACAACCGGTGTGCGGTCAGCCGTCCGGTGAGACAGAGGGAGAGAAAATCCATGCTGAAATTGATAAGAAACAGGATGTCCGCGTAAACCGTCATGCCCGTACCTCCTTGGTCTGCCATAGATTATAGAACATCTATGCGGCCGTTTTCTGTCGTATGCGGGGAACGCGAACGATTTCCCGGAACGCCCGGAAATACGGCTGAAACGGACGGAATAAAAAAATCGAAATTTTTCAAAAAAAGTTTTAAAAAGGGGTTGACAAATCAAAACGGCAGTGCTATAATATAGGGGCTGTCAGGGAATAGCATCTGGGTGTGGCGCAGTTGGGAGCGCGCTACCTTGGGGTGGTAGAGGCCGCAAGTTCAAGTCTTGTCACTCAGATAACGAAAAAATGTCGGGATACCGAAAGGTGTGCCGACTTTTTTCTTGCTTATCCGATGTTTACGAAACCGGAGGGAAACGCCATGGATTTCTTCAAACGTCATCCGCGCGCGGGGTACGCGCTGTGCTTTACGGGAATTTTTCTGACCGAAGTGCTGATTGCGCTGTTTGTCCGCGACAATTTTATCCGACCGTACGGCGGGGACATTCTCGTGACGGTGCTGATCTGCTGTTTTGTGCGGATTCTTTTACCGGAAGGTGTGCGGCTTCTGCCGGTGTGGGTGTTCCTGTTCGCGGCGGCAGTGGAAATCGGGCAGGCGTTCGATTTTGTCTCGCTCATGGGACTGGGGGAGATTGCGTTTTTCCGGATTCTGCTCGGCAGTACGTTTTCGTGGGCGGATATGCTGTGCTATGCGGCAGGATGTGCGCTGTTTTGGGCGACGGAAAAAGCGGTACGGCAAAAATTTGAGAATAGATGAAACAGCGGAACTCCGGGATTTTGGGAGTTCCGCTGTAAATATTAGACGTGTTCGATAACCTTACGTCATTCGTAGGGACACGGCGTGCCGTGTCCGTCGATCAATTTGGGCGAACAATATTTTGTCGGAAATTCATCCGAACTGGATGTTTTTAGCACAAAATATTCTCTGTTCGAATCGTTCAGCGGACACGGCACGCCGTGTCCCTACAAGAGGTTATTTGGTTATCGAACACCTCTATTATGCCAGGATTTCGTCAAGCCGGCGGCGGAGAGCAGCATACTCTTCAGTTTTGCAGAATTCCTGTGCATCTCTGTTTTTCTGAATTTTTTCAAAACAATTTCGGATGCCATTGTCAAAACGGCATTTGCTGTACGGCACCCGTTTCCCGGTATGTGTCAGGAAGGAAGATGTAAAGGCTTCGTCGGTATTGGCGATGGATGCGGCGAGCATATCCAGTCCTTCGCCGATCAAACGTACCGCATTGGAGTCTTTTCCAAGAATCAGCGCGGCACAGGCGGCGGTCATCCGGTTTTCAAACAGATCGCACGTCCGCCATGTATCGAAATCGCCGTGATCGTGGTATGCATGGAAAATGTTCCACTCCATTTCCGTCAAGGCAAGGATGTCTTCCGGCGGGAGTTTGCGATTGTGGTAGTGCATACTCAAATCAAAATGCACATTCATCATGCTTCGTTTCAGATGCAGTTCGTAGGCTGTCCGGTTTTCTTGAGTCCCGTATTCGGACGCGTGGCACAGGAGTGCTTCCTTACAGCCGTACATATCCGGTGCCAGTTCCGCCAGTTCTTTTACCTTATCGTAACGGTTCTGATACGGATAAGTCACGGCAAGCTGCCAGATGGCTCTGTTCCGATACCTGCTGTCCGTGCATTCTGCGAGAATGGTTTCCGCAAGATCGATCAGTTCGCTGTTCCGGGCGTTCCAGTAACTTTCGTCGCAGTCACTTTCCTTCGGGGCGATGTCCAGCATATAGCAGACATGGCTTTTCAGACGGTAATCGTCCGGATATTTCTTCATCATGGCACGGCCTTCGTCCAGTCCGGCGTCAAAGGCTTCGCGCAGAGAAACGGAATGTTCTTGGGAATATTCCCGTGCAAAGCATAGAATGTCTCTGTACTTCTCGATAAAATCCGTGACTTCCTGTTCCGCCGCATGATCTTTTCTGCCGAGCAGACGGTCTACCGTCACGCCGTAGAAATCCGCCAGCGGGACGAGTTGTGTCACATCGGGCAGACCGCTTCCGTTTTCCCATTTGGAAACCGCCTGCGAGGTCAGGTTCAGGGCGGCAGCCACTTCGGTCTGGGTATAGCCGCGTTCGTTTCGGAGTGTGCGAAGAATATTGGCGATCGGTTCCATAGTCGATCCTCCTGTCATTTGATTACCCGGGCAGATTCAGTATATCACAGTCCGGGCGGAATGTAAAGCAACCCATTTTCTCACAGCTGAAACGCTTGGTTGGAATCCCAACGCACGGATGGAACATAAAAATCCACAAAAAACCTGTGGAAAAGTCTTTTGAAAATATTGAAAATTTTTTTGAAAAACCTATTGCATTTTATCGGATGCTGTGATATAATCTGTTCTACGTGAGTATCTGTATATAGAGGTGAAAACAATGAAAAACGGAATCCATCCCAAGTATGAAGAAGTAACCATTCGTTGCGCTTGCGGTGAAACTGTAACCACTCGCTCCACGAAGGGTGATGCAAACGGTGAGCTTCGCGTGGACATCTGCTCCAAGTGCCATCCTTTCTTCACCGGTAAGCAGAAGTTTGTTGACGCTGGCGGTCGTGTAGACAAGTTCAAGAAGCGTCTCGAAATGCGTACCAAGTAAGCCAATATACATTCGTCTGGCAGAACCGTCGGACAGGACAGCGAAGCAATGCTTTTTTGTCCTGCCCGACTTTTTCTGTTCTCTGGTCTGAACCGGACGGGGAGAGTTTTTACTTTGGTTTTGTATTTTCATGAGCATATTTGTATATATAAAGTTTTTTGAAAGGGGTTCGGGGAAAATTTTTTTTCGGAGTTCGCCTGAGTTGCATTGCAACTCGTGCGAATCTCCAGTTTTCCCCGAGAATCTCATTGATTATGGAAGAAAAACAGAAGGTTATTCTTTGTGCGATACATCCGCAGAACGGGGAGCGGGAGTGTCTCGTTTCGCTCGGCGAACTGGAACGGCTCTGCGATACGGCGGACTGCGAGTGCGTCGGAATCGTGACCCAGTGCCGCGAAACGCCCGACGTGCGGACCGTTCTCGGCAGCGGGAAGGTGAAGGAGTTATCCGATTTATGCGAGTCTCAGGGGGCGTCGCTCGTGATTTTTGACCGGGAACTGACCCCGTCGCAGATCAAGTCCATCGAGGACGATATCGCGGCGGAGGTGACGGTGATTGACCGCAGTATGCTGATTCTCGATATTTTTGCCGATCATGCGCGGACGAGTGAGGGGCGTTTGCAGGTCGAACTGGCACAGCTCCGCTACACATCGCCCCGTCTGACCGGGCGCGGGAAAGAATTATCCCGGCAGGGCGGTACGGCGTCGTCCGGTTCCGTCGGCGCGAGAGGTCCCGGGGAAACCAAGCTCGAGATCGACCGCCGCCGCGTGAAGGAAAAAATCGCGTCTCTGGAAGAAGAACTCCGCAAGGTCGAGCAGAACCGTCTGGTCATGCGCCGTCAGCGGGACAAGTCCGGCCTGACGAAGTGCGGCATTGTCGGCTACACGAACGCAGGGAAGAGTACACTGCTGAATTATCTGACCGGCGCGGGCATTCTTGCGGAAAACAAGTTATTTGCGACCCTCGACCCGACGACGCGCCAGTTTGTCACGCCGAACGGGACGAAGCTCCTTCTGACCGACACGGTCGGCTTCATCCGGAATCTGCCGCACCATCTCATCAAGGCGTTCAAATCGACGCTGGACGAAGCGGTCTATTCCGATATTCTCCTGATCGTGATCGACTCTTCCGACCCGGAATTCATCGCGCAGACGCAGGTCACGTCCGAACTTCTGGAAGAACTCGGTGCGGCGGGAAAGCCGACGATCTACGTTTTCAACAAGTGCGATATCTGTGCCGACCGGGACGCGCTGATTCACATGAAGTCCCTCGCGGCCGGAACGAACACGGATGTGGTCTTCATTTCGGCAGTCACCGGCGCGGGATGCGACACGCTTGTTTCAACCATCGAACGGATTGCGTCAAACGGAAAGCATCGTGTGACATTGAAGATTCCGCCGTCGGACGGCGCGGTCACGGGACTTCTTTACAAAGATGCGGACGACGTGGAAATGGACTATCAGGAAGACGGCATTCTTGTCCGCTGTGTGGTGGATGACAAACTGTACGCAAAGATCAAAAAATATATTGTGGAAGAGTAACGGATTGAAAGTAAAGATCATGAAAAAAAAGGAAACGAAGGCGGCAAAGCCTGCCGAACCGGAAGTCAGTCTGAAAAAGCGCGTGACCATCGCCCAGAATGTCTCCTGTGAAATGGAGGAGCGCAAGTCGATCTTCATCGGTCATGCCGCGCCGATCCGGAGTGAAGAGGAAGCGCGGATGTTCATCGAGGCAAAGCGGAAGGAATACCACGACGCGACGCACAATGTGTACGCCTATATGCTGAACGGCGGTGCCATCGCGCGGTATTACGACGACGGCGAGCCGCAGGGAACCGCCGGGATGCCGGTGCTGAACGTCCTGAAAATGTCGGGAGCGTGCGACCTGTGCGTGGTGGTGACGCGGTATTTCGGCGGGATTCTGCTCGGTGCGGGCGGACTGGTTCGCGCGTACGGTGCGGCGGCAAAAAATGCCGTTGACGCGGCGGGACTGGCGGTGTTCGAGCAGTACGCGCTCATGAAGATCGTCGTGACCTATTCGGACTATCAGCGGCTGACGATTGCGCTCGCCAAACTGGGCGCATCGGAGGATCTCTGCGATTTCGGCGAAAACGTGACGGTGATGGCGGCAATCGAAGCCGGACGTGCGGACGAAGTGGCAAAAACGGTTTCGGAAATGACCTACGGCAAGGGGAAATTCACAATCACCGGCTACGAAGAACGGGCATCCAGAGTCTGAGACAAAGTTTTTGAAAAAGAATTCGTCGAAAAAAAGTAAAAAAGAAATTTCCGGCGTATATTATTAATAACGGTATAAAAACCGTCAGAACAGAGGAAACGGAGGAGGAACGCGCATGATTCCGGCAAGTGTAATCGAAGATCTGCGGTATCGCTGCGATATCGAAAGCGTGATTTCTTCGTATGTTTCCCTGAAGCGGGCAGGTTCCAATCTCAAGGGGCTGTGTCCGTTCCACAGCGAAAAAACGCCGTCGTTCACCGTGTATCCGGAAACGCAGAGTTTCTACTGCTTTGGCTGCGGGGCGGGCGGCGACGTAATCAATTTCGTCATGCGGACGGAAAATCTCGACTACCGTGCGGCAATCGAAACACTTGCCAAGCGCGCCGGGATCACCCTTCCGGATGATGGCGAATACCAGCGCAGTGACGGCGTGACACGCACCCGCGTTCTTCAGATGAACCTCGAAGCCGCGAAATTTTACCGGAAAATGCTGTTTGACGACAACATGGGCGCGGCGGGACGGCGGTATTTTATCGACCGCGGTCTGAGTATGATGGCAATCAAGCGGTTCGGGCTGGGGTATTCGCCGCCGTCGGGAAACCGGATGCTGAATCATCTGACCTCGCTCGGCTTCAAGCCGCAGGAAATCCAGACCGCCTATTTCGCCGGAAAAAGCGAACGCGGCTACTACGACTACTTCCGCGGACGGGTCATGTTCCCGATCATTGACGTGTCGGGAAATGTCATCGCGTTCGGCGGACGAGTTCTCGACGATACAAAGCCGAAGTACCTCAATACGTCCGATACGCCCGCGTTCAAGAAAAGCCGGAACCTCTTTGCCCTCAACTACGCGAAGAATACCGACGCGGGTTATTTCATCCTCTGCGAAGGCTACATGGACGTTATCGCGCTCCACGACGCCGGATTCGGGATGGCGGTTGCGACGCTCGGCACCGCTCTGACGGACGATCAGGCGCGGACGATCAAGAAATACACGGGCAAGGTCGTCATCTCCTACGACAGCGACGAAGCGGGACAGAAGGCGACGGCGCGTGCGATTGATCTTCTGGAAAAGGCGGGACTGGAAACGAAAGTCCTGCACATGGAAGGCGCGAAAGACCCCGACGAATACATAAAAAAATTCGGCAAGGAAAAATTCCGCTCCCTGATCGAGGAAAGCCGGTCGAAATTCGACTACGTCCTCGAAAATACGATGAAAAAATACGATCTTGCGAACGATGCGGAAAAGATTCGCGCGCTGTCCGAAATCTGTACCTACATCGCCGGAATACATTCGTCCGTCGAGAGGGATATTTATAGTGACCGCACCGCGAAAGCGTTTTCGGTGGACAGGAAAAGTCTGGAAACCGACGTGAACGCGCGCATCCGGAAGCTCTCGCGTGAGTATGACAAAAAACGGCGCGGCGAGCTGATCCGCATTACGTCCGGACTGGCCGACCGGGTCAATCCCGACTACGCGAAACAGCCGAAAGCGGCGCGGATCGAGGAATCCCTTCTCGGGATTCTGTTCATCCATCCGGAATACTGTATGCGGCCGGTGGACAATGTCCCGCTGAGTACGGCGGACTTCACGACGGAGTTGGGACGGCGGCTGTTCGCAAAAGTGGCGGAAGCCAACGGACATTTCACACTCGGACTTCTCGGCGAGGATTTTACGCCGGAGGAAGTCTCACGTGCGGGAGGAATGGTTGCCGCGCGGAACGAACTGTCCGACAACAGCGAAGCGGCGTACGATACATTTGTCCGTTCGCTCCGGAAAGAAACCGTCAAACAAGGAAATTCCTCCGATTCCCTCGAAGATATCCTTCGCAGGAAACGCGGAGAATTATCATAAATAAAGTTCTCGGGGAAAACTTTTTCGAGAAAAAGCTTTTCCCCGAACCCCTTTCAAAAAGCTTCCATCTGAAAAAAGATAACAAAGAAAATACAGATTTTATCAACTGTACGGCGGATAAGGTATTCCAAATCTGCACCCAAACTTTGGCAATCCAATTCATTTTGAAAGTTTTTGAAGATGGGGTTCGGGGAAGGAACTTTTTCTAAAAAGTTCCTTCCCCGATTATCCCCAAAAGAAAAACAAAATGTGAGGTAATCATGGATAACGAAAAGAAAGTCGATGTGCAGGGACTGATTGAAAAAGGAAAGTCTCAGGGCTCACTCTCGAACAACGATATCATGGAAGCCGTAGAATTCTCCGGCTACGATGTCGACCAGATCGAGAAAATCTACGAAGTTCTCGAAAACAGCGGCATCGAAGTCACCAACTATCTGGAAAACGACGACACCTACGATGTCACCGCCGAACCCACGCCGGAGGTTGATGAAAACGAAGACATCGACAAGCTCCTCGCCGACGAAGGCGTTGCCGTGGACGACCCGGTTCGTATGTATCTCAAGGACATCGGGAAAATTCCGCTGCTCGATCCCGACCGGGAAGCGTATCTCGCCGAAAAGATCGCGGAAGGCGATGAAGCCGCAAAGAACGAACTGGTGGAAGCCAACCTCCGTCTCGTTGTCAGCATCGCCAAGAAGTACGTCGGCAAGGGGATGTACTTCCTCGACCTCATTCAGGAAGGCAACCTCGGTCTCATCAAGGCTGTTGAAAAGTTCGACCACACCAAGGGCTACAAGTTCTCCACCTACGCAACCTGGTGGATCCGTCAGGCGATCACCCGTGCCATCGCGGATCAGGCGAGAACCATCCGTATCCCCGTTCACATGGTCGAAACCATTCACCGCGTTTCCCGCACCTCCCGTCAGCTCCTTCAGGAATTCGGCCGCGAACCCACCATTGACGAAATCGCGGAAAAGCTCGGCATGAGCGCGGACAAGGTCCGTGAAATCATGAAGGCGGCGCAGGACCCGGTATCCCTCGAAACCCCGATCGGCGAAGAAGACGACAGCCATCTCGGCGACTTCATCCCCGACGATTCCTCCCCGACCCCTGCGGAAGCCGTTTCCTATCAGCTCCTCCGCGAACAGCTCAACAAGGTTCTCCATACCCTCACGCCCCGCGAAGAAATGGTCATCAAGCTCCGTTTCGGTCTTGAAGACGGACGTACCCGCACCCTCGAAGAAGTCGGCCGTGAATTCAATATCACCCGTGAACGTATCCGTCAGATTGAAGCGAAGGCTCTCCGCAAGCTCCGTCACCAGAGCCGTTCCAAGATTCTCAAGGGCTTCCTCAACGACATGACCTGACGGGAAACAGGGGAAAAACAATGAACAGCGAATACAATCCGACACCGTTTGACGCGGCTGCATCGGCTGCGGAAGATGTTGTCTTTGAATCGGAACTGATCCCGACCTACGGCGAAATGGAAATGATGCTCGAACAGGAAGGCATCCGGCTCAACCGCCACGCAAAAACGTATCTCTCCGAAATCGCCTCTCTCCCGGCAGCGGATGCCGCAGAAACCGACCGTCTGGCTCGGCGTCTCGCGGACGGCGATCCGTCGGTCAAGTCCGGACTGATTGAAGGAAATCTGCGTCTCGTCGTCTGCGCGGCGAAGCGTTTTACCGGACGCGGCATGATCTTCCTTGACCTGCTTCAGGAGGGAAGTCTGGGGCTTGTGGATGCGGTCGAAAGCTATACTTCCGGCGATTTCCGGCTGTATGCGGCAGGACGTATTCTGGAGGCACTCGAAGACGCTGTCCGCGAAACCGAAGAAATCCGCGGAATTCCCGCGCATCTCACGGAACTGCTGAACGTCATCTCGAAAAGCGACATGGTGCTGGAAGAACGTCTCGGCAGGGAAGCGACGCCCGAGGAAATTGCCGCCGACACCGGTCTTGATCTCGACGAGGTCACAGCCGTGATGGAAATCATGGAGGAAATTGCCTCCCATGAAGCCGAAGAAATGCAGGCAGAGGAAGAGCATTCCCACCACCACGATCACGGAGAGCATGAATGCGATGATCCGGACTGTGAGGGACATCATCACTACGATCCGGGACATCATTTTCACAGCTGAAAAATAAAAATAGATTATTTGACTATTTTATATTCTTTGCATTTGTAGCAAACATACAAGAAAAAAGTCAATTTCCACAAAAACACAAAAATATAATTGGATTTGATGCACAAAAAAATAACCCTGAAAACGATTGCCTGAACGAAAAATGTATTTTTTCGGGAGCGATTCCATCAAAAAATGCTTGACATATCGGAGATTTTCGTGTACAATAATGTAAGAATTTTATGGGCAATTTTTTTGGCATTGAACCCAAAGAATTGATGAGGAGGATTCCCTAATGAATAAAAAGCTCACAACCCTGCTGCTTGCCATGATGCTCGCTCTCGGTTCCTTCACCGGATGTTCGTCTCAGGCAACGGAAGAAGATGTTGAAGCAACGGCGGATACCGAAGAAGCCGCTCGTATTTCCATGACTCTTTCCCTGTGGCTGCCTACCAGCAAGAATACCACCGAAGAAGCAATCGAACTCGCAGAAGCACAGATCAACCGTCTGACTCAGGCAAAGTTTGACACCGCCATCGAACTCAAGGCAATCCCGGAAGCGGATTACCAGAAGACCATCGACGGCGAACTTGAACGCATCGCCGCTGCTCTGATCGCAGAAGAAGAAGAAGCGGAACGCAAGAGAAAAGAACTCAAGGAGCTGAAGGCTCAGGGTATCGAAGTTGAAACCGAACCCGAAACCGAAGAAGGCGAAACCGAAGCCGCTGAAGAAGAAACCATCGTCAACGAACTCGGTATCAGCGTTATCAAGTATCCCGAAGTCGGCGCAAACCAGCTCGATATTTTCCTTGTTCAGGGCTACGACAACTACCTGCGCTACATCGAAAACGAATACATTCAGCAGCTTGACGGTGAACTCAGCGGCACCTCCAAGATTCTGAAGACCTATATTTATCCCACCTACCTCAGCCTCGCAAACGTCAGCGGTACCTACGCGATCCCGAACAACCATCCCGTCGGCGAATACGAATACCTCCTTGTCAACAAGGAACTCGTTGAACAGTACGACTACAATCCGAAGGATCTCTCCACTCTCGTAAAGTGTGCAGACTTCATCAAGGATATCGCGTCCCAGAATCTGGAAGGCGTTACTCCCCTTCTCGGCGATGTTGACTACAAGAATATCGTATTCTGCGGCGAAGACCCGACCGAATTCTCTCTGATCTCCGCTCTCCTTTCCAACAGCTCCGCGTACAACGTAAAGGCTCTTCCCAAGAGCACCTTCACGCAGAACGCATACATCAATACCCTCGGTATGATGAAGGAACTCAAGGAACTCGGCTATGTCGGCGACGGCAAGGTTGACGAAGGCGAAAAGTTTGCAGTCGGCGTAGTAGCGGGTGACGGTTCCGTTGCTGCTCAGTACGAAGACGAATACTATGTAAACATCCACACCAAGCCGATGATGACCGAAGAAGACGTTTACGGCTCCATGTTTGCAGTAAGCTCCTACTCCAAGAGCCTTGCACGTTCCATGGAAATCATCACCTATCTGAACACCAACTCCGACATCCGCACCATTCTCCAGTACGGTGCACAGGGCGTACACTGGGAATATGATGATGAAGATACCAAGGAAACCATCTCCATCCTCAGCGACGATTATCAGATGGATATCGTCAACACCGGTAACGTATACATGACTTACCCGGGCGAAGGTATCCCGATGTCTCACTGGGACTATGCAAAGCAGCAGAACCTCGATTCCACGTCTGACCCGTTCATGAAGTTCGAAGGCTTTGTAACCGACGCAAACAAGGCACAGATCGAAGAACTTGCTGCTCTCTCCAAGCAGTACAAGGATCGCATCGACGCTCTGACCTATGCAGAATGGGATGCAGAAATCTCCGCAATCAAGAAGGAACTCAAGGATAACGAACTGATTACCTCTCTCCTTGACGGCGAAGAAAACGAAAATTCCATCGCTACCGTCTACAACGACTGGTACGCAGAAAACTACGGCGGTTAATTCCCCGTAACGGTATCGAATATACTTTGCTCCATAAAACCACAGACCCGTACCAGTACAGTGCGGGTCTGTTTTGGTAGGGGGCAGAAATACAGCCGTACAAATTACGGGAACGGAAGTTCTCTTAATTTGTATGTCTATATTTATAAATTTACCCGGAGGTAATACCATTATGAAAATCGGATTTGTTGGATGCGGGAACATCAGCGGCATTTATCTGTCGAATATCACAGGAACGTTCCGCAATCTGGAAGTAGCCGGGGTCTGCGACCTTGTTCGTGAAAAGGCGGAGAACCAGGCGAAAGCGTACGGCGTAACGAAGATTTACAAGGATATGTACGAACTGTTCGCCGATCCGGAAGTGGATATCGTGCTGAATATCACCCGTCCGAACGATCACTACGGCGTAACCAAGGCGGCTCTTCTTGCGGGCAAGCACGTTTATTCCGAAAAGCCGCTGGCGACCGACCTTGACAAGGCGAAGGAACTCGTTGCGCTTGCGAAGGAAAAGGGATTGTACCTCGGCGGCGCACCGGATACGTTCATGGGTGCGGGCATCCAGACGGCACGCCGTCTCATCGACGAAGGCGCGATCGGCAAAATCGTCGGCGCGAATGTATTCTTCCTCGGCAGAGGCCCCGAAGGATGGCATCCCGACCCGGAATTCTTCTACAAGAAGGGCGGCGGTCCCATGCTCGATATGGGTCCGTACTATGTAACGACCCTTGTCAACCTTCTCGGTGAAGCGGATTCCGTTATGGCATACGGACGGATTTCGTTCCCGCAGCGTGTGATCGGCAGCGAACCGCATAAGGGCGACGTGATCGACGTGGAAGTCGATACCTTCTCGACCGGCGCGATCCGGTTCACGTCCGGCGCGGTTGCATCGCTGACCGTATCGTTCGACAGCTATACCGACCGCAACGAATTCATCGAAATTTACGGCGAAACCGGCTCGATCCACGTTCCCGACCCGAATACCTTCGGCGGCGACGTACTCATCAAGCGCGGTAACGCTCCCTATGAAAAGGTCGAACTCGATCCCGGCTTTACGGTCAACAGCCGTGCGCTCGGTCTGTCCGAAATGGTGGACGCGCTGGAAGAAGGCCGTCTGCACCGTGCAAACTATATGCAGCAGCTCCACGTTCTCGAAATCATGCTGTCCTTCCAGAAGAGTAGCCGCAGCAATGCGCCCGTAGCGATCGAATCCTCCTACGAACGCCAGCCCGCTGTAGTTCCGACCGAAATCAAGGCAGATTTTTGAGGGAATGAAGTTCCCGGGGAGAAAACTTTTTAAAAAAAGTTTTCTCCCCGGACCCCACTTTCAAAAACTTTCCATCTGTGAAATTGGATTTCGTACGGCTTAAATTCTAATAATCTGCACAAAACTTAGTCAATCTATTTGTTAAAAGTTTTTGAAAAGGGGTGTGGGGAAAAACTTTTTTCAAAAAGTTTTTCCCCACATTTCCTTTAATAAATGAAAGGAGCAACTTATGGAACATCGGATTTTGAAGCGGTATCCGGTTGGGAATCCGCACCGGCTGTGGAAGCAGGACAATTTCATCCTCTCTACGTTCTCGGCGCGCGGGGACAATATGCGCGATACGCTCGAAAACTGCGCCGCCGCCGGATTCAATATGGTCGAACTCGGCTGGGCGGGGCACGAACAGGCACAGGAAGCTCTCCGGATATGCGAAGAACTGAGCCTGCCGCTGCTGTATCAGGATTTCTCCGTGTTCGGCGGAATGCAGGAACGCAATCTCGAACGCCACATCGCGCCGTCCGTGGCACGGAAACTGGCGGATGAGATTCGTCCGTGGAAGTGTGTCGTCGGGTATTACGTCTGGGACGAACCGTACGTCGAGGATCAGCTTCACGAAACGCGGTATCAGATGGATTTGTTCCAGAACGAAGACCCCGCGAGACTGCCGTTCACTGTGGCAATTCCCAGCTACAACAGCAAGTACACATGGGAAAACGGCGAATTTGCGGCATATCTCCGCCGGTACGTCGAAATCATCGACCCGCCGCAGCTCTCGCTCGACTATTATCCCATCGGACTCCGCTGGTACACCGACGAAAAACAGCTCGACGACTCGTTCATGTGGTGCGAC
The DNA here is from genome assembly GCA_015065295.1 of Oscillospiraceae bacterium. Classification (GTDB taxonomy): domain Bacteria; phylum Bacillota; class Clostridia; order Oscillospirales; family CAG-272; genus UMGS1696. The sequence goes on along the minus strand of SVQN01000021.1, from coordinate 18,854 downwards.
ATCGGCCTGATGCGGAAGCTCGGCAGGGAATACAAAATGCCCGTCTGGTTCTATTATCAGGGTGTCAATCTTTACAAATACAAAACCTTTGAATTCCCGATGGTCCGCATGATGATGTATGCGGCGGCGATGTACGGCTTCAAGGGACTCCAGCAGTACACGGCGGTCGGCTCGGTCATCAACGGCGACGGCAGCCGCGGACAGTTCTTCGAGGAACAGAAGCAGATTCACGGCGAATTCCGTCATCTCGGCAATACGCTGATGGCACTCGAAAACCGGTATGTTTTCCACAGTGCCGACCTTCTGGCGGATTATCCGTATTATGACGAATTCCGCGACAACATTGCGGACAGCGCGGTTCTCACGGGCGAACTTGCGGATCGTGTGTCCGTCGGCGAATTGGAAGACGCGTACGGCAATACCTATCTGATGGTTCTCAACCGCGATTTTGCGGCGGCAAAGACCGTTACGCTGAATTTCAAGGAAACCGTCCGTCTCTACAGCGTCAGCCGCGAAACCGGACGGCAGATTCCCATGGACGGCGAAGTTGATACGACGACAATCGAACTTGCGGCGGGCGATGCGGCACTGATCCGCGTTCAGCCGGCAGCCGAAGAAGCATATACGATTGAATACCGTTTGGAGAAGAATCTTTAAATACGAACGCTTTGAATATACTTTGTCATAATACATTTATTTGAAGTTTTTTGAAAGGGGTTCGGGGAAAACTTTTTTTCGGAGTTCGCCTGAGTTGCATTGCAACTCGTGCGAATCTCCGGTTTTCCCCGAGAATCCATTCCTATGAGGAGGACGCTATGAACAAACGCATGAACCGTGAACGCCTGAATATCGGCGTGTATCACCTCAAACCGTACGCCCGCACGGAGCAGCACGTCAAAGACCTCCGCGACTGCGGCATCGACTTTGTGATCTGCATGGATTACGACAAGCCGACTCTCGATCTGTTTGAAAAATACAACGTCGGCGCGATTGTCAGCGGCATCGTTCCCGGATGGTGGGGCGGCGACGGTCACAACGCCGGTCAGATGGCGGCGAACAATCCCATTGAAAAGTACGCGGAAGCTGTAGAGAAGTTTGTCGATCATCCGGCAATCTGGGCGATTGACGCCGGTGACGAACCGTCCGCGCTCGATTTCCCGCACTACGGCAAGGTGATGCGGTATATGGATCAGCATTTCCCGAACCAGTTTGCGTACCTGAATCTCTACCCGAACTATGCGTCCGTTTCGCAGAACAACGCGGTGGAAACGGTCAACCAGCTCGGTACACCGACCTACGCGGAACACATCGACAAATACTGTGAATACGTCGGCTCGGACTACATCTGCTACGACTTCTATATGTACTCCGCTTCTGTCACCGGCGCGTACGAAAATCTGCGGATCGTCGCGGATGCGGCTCTGCGTACCGGACGGAGTATGTGGATCGTTCTTCAGGTCAACTCCAACCGTCCGGAAGAATGGATCAGCGAAAATCAGCTCCGCTTCCAGGCGTTCTCCTCGATGGCGTTCGGCGCGGAAAATATCACATGGGCGTGCTACACTGCCGGATGGTGGCACAATCAGGTGCTCGACGATAAGGGCGAAAAGACCGAACAGTATGACAAACTGAAGAAGATCAACGAAGAAATCCGCATTCTCGCGGACGAATACATGAAGTACCGCCGCGTTGCTACCCATTTCGTCGGCTTTGAAGGCTCGGAATGGATGAAGGCGGTCAAGCAGGAGCCGATCACTGCGCTGAATACCGGCGTATTCGCTGATGTTTGTGCGGAAAACGGCGAGGAACTCGTGATCGGTCAGATGGTCTACCGGAAGGAAACCGAGGATTACGCGCTGTTTATCTGCGGCGCGGACGATCCGAAGGACAAGGCTCCGAAGGAATACACCGTTACCTTCCGCGCGGATGACCGTGACGTGAAGGCGATCTCGAACGAAGGTGAACTTGCACTCACGAAACGTGAGGATGGCAGCTATGCGTTCACGATGAAGTCGAGCGGCGGCGTGCTGATTACGGCAAAATAAGAAGAAAACGAATATGAAAAAGGTCTGTCCGGAGAGGGCGGACCTTTTTCATACTTGGAGGGAAGCGCGCATATATATAAGGTAGATTTCGGTATAAACGGAGGAATTTTATGCTCATCAACGCTTCGGACCTGCGCGAAAAGGACGTCATCAACACCTGCGGCGGACGCCGTCTCGGGTATATCTGCGATTATCAGATCGACGGGGACTGCGGGAAAATCTGCGCGGTGTATGTGACCGGTCAGCCGATGATGTTCGGACTGTTCTGCTGCAAAAACGCACTCCGCATCGCGTGGGAGGACATCGTGTGCATCGGTGAGGATACCGTATTGGTTCAGCTTCCGGAATCCTGTCACTGCGAACCGTGCGACGGGAAGCCGGAAATGCACGGAAAACGGAAAAAGGGCAGTTGGCTGTTCGGATAAAAGTGAAATTGTAAATTTTGTGTGAATAACCGGATGCGCTATTGCTATTTGTACGGCTGTATGATATAATAATCAGGCGTGTGAATTGAGCAGACTCAGGCACACGACAGAACACACATGCCGGAAGAAGTGACTGCCCGGTGCCAAATACGCCCGCAAGAGAAAGTTGCGGGTCATGGCGCGGCAAAGGACAAGCCGATGGCTCTCCTGACAAAGTTCCGCGAAAATACACGGCGGCAGGACGAAGAGCGGCATGGTGGAAAAAACCGAAGGAGGACATTTCTATGTCTATCGTTTCTATTAAGCAGCTTCTCGAAGCAGGCGTACACTTTGGTCACCACACCAGACGCTGGAACCCGAAGATGGCAGAATACATCTTCACCGAAAGAAACGGCGTATACATCATCGACCTTCAGAAGACCATCAAGAAGTTCGAAGAAGCTTATATGTTCGTTCGTCAGACCGTTGAAGAAGGCGGCAACATCCTCTTCGTCGGTACCAAGAAGCAGGCTGCTGACACCATTCACGAAGAAGCAGAACGCTGCGGCATGTACTATGTAAACATCCGTTGGCTCGGCGGTATGCTCACCAACTACCGTACCATCCGTACCTCCATCGAAAGACTCCGTTCCCTCGAAAAGATGAAGGAAGACGGCGTGTTCGATATGCTCCCCAAGAAGGAAGTCGCTGCTCTCGTTAAGGAAATGGACAACCTCAACAAGAACCTCGGCGGTATCAAGAACATGAAGGGTCTCCCGGCCGCTGTGTTCATTGTTGACCCCCGCAAGGAACACAACGCAGTTCTCGAATGCAAGAAGCTCGGTATTCCGGTTGTTGCAATCGTTGACACCAACTGCGACCCCGACGACGCTGACTATGTAATCCCCGGCAACGACGACGCAATCCGCGGTATCCGCCTCATCACCTCCGTAATCGCTGACGCTGTTATCGAAGGCAAGCAGGGCGAACAGCTCGCAGAAGCTGAAGCAGAAATCACCGCTGCAGAAGCTGAAGAAGACGCTGAATAATCTGCACTTTTCCACAGGATATAGATTTTAGTAATAAGATAAGGAGATTCATATTATGGCAGCAATCACCGCTAAGATGGTAAATGAACTCAGAGCTAAGACCGGTGCCGGCATGATGGAATGCAAGAAGGCACTCGTTGAAACCGACGGTAACTTCGACGAAGCTATCAAGGTTCTCCGTGAAAAGGGTCTCGGCAAGGCTGACAAGAAGGCCGGCAGAATCGCAGCTGAAGGCGTTGTTGATATCTACACCGAAGGCACTACCTCCGCTATGATCGAAGTTAACGCAGAAACCGACTTCGTTGCAAAGAACGATACCTTCAAGGCATTCGTTAAGGGCATCCTCAAGGTTCTCGTTGACAAGAAGCCCGCAACCGTTGAAGAACTCAAGGCTCTTCCTTACGACGCAGACTTCGAAACCGTTGAAGCAAAGCTCAAGGACATGATCTTCACCATCGGTGAAAACATGAACATCCGCCGTTTCGTTCTCGTTGACGGCATCACCTCCACCTACATCCACGGCGGCGGCATGGCTGGCGTTATCGTTAAGTTCGACGTTGACGAAGCAGTTGCAGCAAAGGCTGAATTCGCTGAATTCGCAAAGAACATCTGCCTCCAGATCGCAGCAGGTACTCCTCCGACCTATGTAAACAGAGAAGACGTTCCCGCATCCGTTCTCGCTGAAGAAAAGGAAATCCTTATGGCTCAGATCAAGAACGATGAAAAGAACGCAAACAAGCCCGAACAGATCATCGCAAAGATGGTAGAAGGCCGTATCGGCAAGTTCTACGAAAGAGCATGCCTTGTTGACCAGCTTTACGTTAAGGACGACAGCCTGACCATCGGCAAGTACGTTGCAGCTACCGCGAAGGAACTCGGCGGCTCCATCAAGATCGACAGCTTCGTTCTCTACGAAAAGGGCGAAGGTCTCGAAAAGAGAGAAGACGATTTCGCAGAAGAAATCGCAAAGCTCACCGGCAAGGCGTAAGTCTTACCCCCACATTTTAATTAAAAATATCCAATACGATACTCACGTAACCTTATCGTACCGCGATATGAGAAAATCCCGTCTGAAATATGACGGGATTTTTTATTAGTTTACAAAATAGGTCTTTACAAATCCCGCCGGATATTGTAAAATATTATAGATAAAATATAAGTACATTTCGGAGGAAGACAGACATGAGATTCAAAAGAGTGCTTCTGAAACTTTCCGGCGAAGCCATCGCCAAAAAAGGCGCGAACGGCGAAACCGAGGAAATCTTCGACTGTGAAATTATTGATAAAATCACCGACGTCATCAAGAAGATGGTGGACGACGGTGTGCAGGTCGGCATCGTCATCGGTGCGGGCAACATCTGGCGCGGTGCGCTCGGCAAGGGTGTCACCCGTGCGCGTGCGGACCACATGGGAATGCTGGCGACCATGATTAACTGCCTCCGTCTGGAAGACGCCATCGAAAAGAAGGACTGCAAGGCGACCGTCATGACCCCCATCACGATGAACGGCTTTGCGGAAGCGTATGACTTCAGCAAGGCAGTCGCTCACCTCAAGGAAGGCACTGTTGTGATCTTCGGCGCGGGCACCGGTATTCCGTTTGTCAGCACCGACACGACCGCGGTTGTCCGTGCGGCGGAAATCGACGCGGATGTCATTCTCATGGCGAAGAACATCGACGGCATCTACACCTGCGACCCGAACAAGCCCGAAAATAAGGGAATTGCCAAGAAGTACAAGACCATTTCCTACGACAAGTGTCTGAAGGACGACCTCCACGCGACCGACGTTGCGGCGTCTGCGCTGGCGGAACAGCAGAAGATTGATATGTACGTCTTCGCTCTGTCTTCTCCGGACAACATTCTGAAGGTAGTGAACGGGGAAGAAATCGGCACGTTTGTTTCCAGTGACCGCGCAACGGCTGCGGAACTGTATTGATTTGCTCTGAAATCCATTAAATTCAAATAAATCACGAACCATAAAGGAGAACACACCATGAAGCTCGATACCAAAGAATACGAAAGAAAAATGAAAAAGTCGATTGAGGTTTACGAAGAATCTCTTTCGGTTATCCGCGCAGGCCGTGCAAACACCGCTGTAGTATCCAAGATCACCGTAGACTACTACGGCTCTCCCACCGCGATCACCCAGATGGCAGAAGTCAAGGTTGCTGACCCCAAGACCCTGACCATCCAGCCGTGGGATGCTTCTACCCTCAAGAACATCGAAAAGGCGATCCTCGCGTCCGACATCGGCATCAATCCGCAGAACGACGGTAAGATCATCCGCCTCGTATTCCCGCAGCTCACCGAAGAACGCCGTAAGGAAATCAAGAAGTCTCTTGTAAAGTACGCGGAAGAAGCAAAGGTTGCGATCCGCAACATCCGCCGCGAAGCAAACGACAAGAGCAAGGCGATGAAGAAGAACAGCGAAATGACCGAAGACGAACAGAAGCAGTCCGACAAGACCATTCAGGACATGACCGACAAGTTCATCAAGGAAATCGACACCCTCACCGCTGCCAAGGAAAAGGAAATTATGTCTATCTGAGGGGAGGTTCTTGGGGAAGGAACTTTTTGGAAAAAGTTCCTTCCCCAAACCCCATCCTCAAAAACTTTAAGACAAATATAAAAGGCAAAGTTCAGTGCAGATTGAGCGTACCAATATGTAAGCACAGTGTACAAAATTTTATTTGCTGGCAATTTGCACTATCTTTGTTATATCTTTTTGCATAAAGTTTTTGGAAGGGGTTCGGGGAAACCTTTTTTTCAAAAAAGTTTCCCCGGGAAAATCTCAAAAGAAATATCTGCGCCCGGGGAAGTGATCTCTGGGCGTACTTCTTGTAAACGGTTTTTCCTAAAAATATTGACATAGAAATGAGAAGATTATGGTAGATTTAACAGGGATTCCGATCGAGGAGGTCGTGAAGAAGAGCGGACTGCGTCACATTGCGTTCATTATGGACGGCAACGGACGCTGGGCGACCGCGAAGGGACAGCCCAGAGAGTTCGGACACCGTGCGGGTGCGGCGAACTTCAAGACAATCGTCCGCTACTGCAAGAAGATCGGCATCGAATGCTGCACGGTTTACGCGTTCTCCACGGAGAACATCAAGCGTCCGAAGAGGGAAGTGGAAGCAATCATGACCCTTCTCATCAACTATATTGCGGAAGCCGGCGACGAACGGGATATCGAATTCCGGTTCATCGGCGACGCATACGGTCTCGGCGAGAACATCGGAAAGAAGTGCGCCGGACTGGAAAAAGAGACGGAAGGACGTCCGTACCGTTTGAACATTGCGCTGAACTACGGCGGCCGTGCCGAAATTGTACAGGCGGTCAATCGTCTGATCCTCGAGAAAAAAGCGTTCATCACCGAGGAGGACATCTCCTCGCACCTTTACACCGCCGGATGTCCGGAGCCGGACCTGATTGTCCGTACCGGGAACGAACAGCGGATTTCCAACTTCCTCACATGGCAGAGTACGTATTCCGAGTTCCATTTCTCACAGAAGATGTGGCCCGACTACACCACCGCCGACGTTGATCTTGCCGTACGCGATTTTGCGGGGCGCGGACGACGGTGGGGCGGAGTATAACGATCATTCCGAAGGAGACTTGTTATGTTAAAACGTACCATCACCGCCATCGTTGCGATTGCGGTATTCTTCCCGTTTCTTTATTTTTCCGACACGTTCATGCTGCCGCTGGCAATGTCGATTCTCGGACTGGCAGCCGCTTACGAAATGGTCGGCTGTGTGGGACTGCGGAAAAACGTCTGGATCGCGGTTCCGTCGTATCTTCTGGCGATCGTTCTGCCGCAGCTTGTACGGATCAGTGAAGACCCGCTGCCGCTGGTGTTCGCGGTCTGTATTGTGTACATGATTCTGGTGTTTGCCGCGACGGTTTTCTCGCGCGGAACGCTGGATTACACCATTGCGTCCTCCGCATTTACGGGGGTATTTTATGTGACCGTTGCCTTCACGTCCATTGTTTTTCTGCGGGATATCGGCAAGTATTTCTATCTCCTTGTCTTCGTCGGCCCGTGGAGCAGTGATACGTTTGCCTATATCTGCGGACGTCTGTTCGGGAAGCACAAGCTTATTCCGGAGGTTTCTCCGAAGAAGACCGTGGAAGGGGCGATTGGCGGGGTGATCTTCGCCGGAATTTCCTACATTGTCTACGCACTGATTATCAAGAATTTCTTCGATTCTTCCGTTGCGCCGAATTACATCGTCATGATGATCGCGGGGATGATCGTTTCCGTGATTTCACAGATCGGCGACCTGATCGCGTCCGTCATCAAGCGGCGGTTCGGCATCAAGGACTACGGCTGGGTCTTCCCCGGACACGGCGGCGTTCTCGACCGCTTTGACAGCGTACTGCTGACCGCGCCGGTTCTCTACATTCTTTCGCAGATTCCCGCATTCTCGGGGATTCTGCTGTAAAAATTTGACTTTGGATGTAAAACTGTAAATGATTGATTTAACTGTAAACAAACGAAACATACAGACCGCGATGGTTCTCGGTTCCACCGGTTCCGTCGGTACGCAGACGCTGGATGTGATCCGCGAACTCGGGCTGGACGTGACCTTTCTTGCCGCCGGACGAAACGTCCGCCTTCTGACGGAGCAGATTCGGGAATTCCGTCCGAAGACCGTTTCGGTTGCCGATGAAGCGACGGCGGCGGAACTGCGGAAACTTCTCGGAAACGACGCGCCCGAAATCCTCTGTTCGCCGGACGAACTGCTCGACGCGGTACGCACGACGGATTCCGACATTATTTTCCATTCCATCGGCGGTCTCGAAGGAACGGCGGCGGCATTTGCGGCGGCGGATTCCGGAAAGCGCGTGGCGATGGCGAACAAGGAAGCGATCATCGCGGCGGGAGATCGGATTTTTGACCGCATCCGCGCGTCCGGCGGCGATCTGATTCCCGTGGACAGCGAACACAGCGCGGTTTTCCGCTGTCTGGAAGGTCGTCACGGGGCGGAAAATCTGAACCGAATCCTGCTGACCGCGTCCGGCGGTCCCTTTTTCGGACGTTCGGCGGAGGAACTGAAGAATGTCACGCCGGAGGAAGCACTCGCGCATCCGACGTGGAAAATGGGGCCGAAGATCACGATCGACTCGGCGACGCTCATGAACAAGGGGTTCGAGATCATCGAAGCGGTGCGTCTGTTCGGCGTGCCGGAGGATCGCGTGGACGTGGTTGTGCACCGGCAGAGTATAATTCACTCGATGGTGGAATATACTGATCATACCGTACTTGCCGAACTGAGCCATCCCGATATGCGCGACTGCATCCGTTATGCCGCGACCGCGCCGAACACCGCTCCGGTAATGTCGCCCGGGCTGGATTTTGCCGCGCTGGGCAGTCTGACGTTTGCTGCGCCGGATATGAAGGCGTTCCCGCTGCTCGACATTGCGCGTCAGGCGATCCGGACGGGCGGAACGGCTCCGGTGTCCCTGATTGCGGCGGACGAAGAAGCCGTGGCGGCATTTTTGTCAAAAAAAATAGGATTCACAGAAATTTCATCCCTTGTGCTTGAAACGCTGGGGGCAGTTGAGGTATCCTATACCATATCGGAGGAAAGTATCTCCGAAGCCGCGCGGCAGGCAAGAGCCGTCTGCGGAAATTTACTCAAAAGGTAGTGATTTGCATTCCATGAATCTCGGAACCATAGTGATTGCCCTCTTTATTTTCGGGTTTCTGATTTTCATTCATGAGCTCGGCCATTATCTGACGGCGCGTGCGTTCGGCGTCAGCATCCGCGAATTTGCGATCGGGATGGGGCCGAAGCTGTTCTCGCATTGTTCCCAAAAAACGGGAATCCGGTACTCGCTCCGTGCGCTGCCCATCGGCGGATTTGTCAGCATGGTCGGCGAGGACGAGGAGTCGGAGGACGAAAACGCATTCCACCGCAAGCCGGTATGGCAGCGGATTATTGTCACGGCGGCGGGGGCGTTCATGAATCTTGCCGTCGGTGTGATCGTGATGTCCCTGCTGGTGATGACGCAGGACATTCTTCCGTCCACGGAAATCGGCGCGTTCGTTCAGCATGAGGACGGGACGCCGAACTACACGCAGGCGGCGGGATTCCAGGTCGGCGACAAAATTGTCGAGATCGAAGGAACCCGCGTCCGCATTGCCAACGAGTTGGTGTATGAAGTCATGCGCCGCGGGATCGAGCCGCTGGATGTGACGGTTCTCCGGAACGGCGAACGGATCACGATGGAGGATGTTATCTTCCCGACAATTGTCGATCATGGGATCCGGTACGGGACGGTCGATTTCAAGGTGACTCCGGAGGTGAAGACCCCGGCGGTGATTCTGAAGCACGCGGTATTCCGTTCGACCTCGACGATCAAAATGATCTGGGAATCGCTGTATGACCTTGTAAACGGACGGTACGGCGTGGAAAGCGTATCGGGGCCGGTCGGCGTGACGAAAGCACTCGGCGAAGCGGCGGAATCGGGCTTTGACGATCTGATTTATCTGGCGGTGGTCATCAGCATGAACCTCGGCGTGATGAACCTGCTTCCGCTTCCCGCACTGGACGGCGGACGTCTGCTGTTCCAGATCATCGAACTGTTCCGGAGAAAGCCGGTGCGACCGGAAATCGAAGGCTATGTCCATTTCGCGGGCATGGTCATGCTGATGATCCTGATGGTCGTCGTGGCGGTCAAGGATATTTTTACGTTGATATGAGAGGAGTTTCTTGGGGAAACCTTTTTTGAGGAAAAAGGTTTCCCCAAACCCCATCCAAAAACCTTCAATCTGGGAAAAGAATATTTCAAAATAAACATACCATCATGAAAGACATACAGAGAAAACTCACCCGCACGGTGACGGCGGGGAACATCAGAATCGGCGGCGGGAATCCGATTTCCGTGCAGTCGATGACCAATACGCCCGCGCACGACATCGCCGCGACCGCCGCACAGATCGAACGTCTGGCGAATGCGGGATGCGACATCGTCCGTATGGCGGTGCCGGATGTGGAAGCGGCGGCGATTTTCACGGAAGCGAAACGCCGCGGCGTGACCTGTCCGCTGGTGGCCGACATCCATTTCGACTACCGGATCGCGCTCGAATCGCTGAAATGCGGCGCGGACAAAATCCGCATCAATCCCGGCAACATCGGCGACGCATGGAAGGTGCGCGAAGTGGCGAATGCCTGCCGTGACGCGGGCGTGCCCATCCGGATCGGCGTGAACGGCGGTTCGCTGGACAAAAAACTGCTTGCAAAATACGGCAGACCGTGCGCGGAAGCGTTGGCGGAATCCGCGATGATGGAAGCCGAACAGCTCGAAGCCTGCGGATTTTCCGATATCGTGATCTCGATCAAGTCGTCCGACATTTCCGAAATGACGGCGGCGGCGGAACTGGTATCCGCGCAGAGCGATTATCCCCTTCATCTCGGCGTGACCGAAGCGGGGGACGATTTCGCGGGGCTTATCAAGAATTCCATGGGCATCGGTGCGCTTCTTCTGCGCGGCATCGGCGATACCATCCGTGTTTCGCTGACCGCCGATCCCGTGACCGAAGTCAGCGCGGGGAAGGAAATCCTCAAGTCGCTCGGACTGTACGAAGCGGGCGGCATCGACATCGTTTCCTGCCCGACCTGCGGACGGACGAAAATTGATTTGATTGACATCAGTAAAAAATACCGTGCGGCAACGGAGAACATCCGGACGAACGGCAAACGCCTGACCGTGGCAATCATGGGATGCGCGGTCAACGGCCCCGGAGAAGCGAGAGAAGCGGACTTCGGCATTGCCGGCGGGGACGGATATGCCCTCCTGTTCCGTCACGGCGAGACCGTGCGGAAGGTGGACGAAGACAAAGTCATCGAAACGCTGATGGAAGAAACGTACAATGCGCTGAAATAAGAGGTACACTATGGCAGAAAGCCGAACCTTATACGATATTTTCAAGAAAACGGCACCGCTCGTGACCGGGATTCACCGGGAGATTTTCGACAGTGCCTCGAATATTACCGTAAAAATCAACCGCGAACAGCGCATGGCGGAAGTGGGCTGTTTTCTGCCGCGCCTGTTTGCCAAAAAAGACATTTATTCCCTTGAAGCTCTCATCAAAGAAACCTACGAGCTGAACCATGTCCGGATTCTCACGCATTACGACGCATCTCTGTTCAGCGAGACCTACATGGGCGACGTTCTGGCGGAAGCGGCGAGAGTCGGCATCGTTATCAACGGATTTTTCAACAAATACGAACTCCAGATGACGGACAGCACCATCACCATGTTCATTCCGTTCACCCACGGCGGACTGACTCTGCTCCAGCTCGCACAGACAGCCGAGGTCATCGCGGGGATCATCCGCAGCGAATTCGGCTTGAACTACAAGGTCGAGATCAAGCAGAGCCGTGACGCGGAGGAAGAATACGCGGAATTCATGGCGCGCCAGCTCGAACGGCTCAACAGCCAGTCCGCGATCATCGCGGCGGAGCATGAACGTCTCGAAACGCAGGCACGGAATGCCGAAGCGGCGCGTGCGGCGGAAGAAGCGGCTGTCGAGGAAGAAAAAGTCGTCCTGCCGCGCGTGGCATCCCTGTTCGAGGGAAGCGGCGACGCGGAAGTGCTGTCCGAAACCCTCATCAAATGCGGGAAGACGGTGTTCGATGTGTCGGAACCGAAGGTCGTGTTCGGCGAACTCTTTGACATTGCGAATGTGACAACGCTCCGCTCGGTCAAGGGGACGATGAAAAATGCGGTCATCCTGTGCGAAGTGTTCGACATTCAGCAGAAGGAAACGCGCCGCAAGGACAAGATCATGTTCACCATTGCCGCAACCGACCGCGATACGTCCATTTACATAAAGACGACCGTTCCCGCCGAAAGTGCCGCCGAAACGGAAGAACTGTTCGGCAAGGGCAAGGCGTACGCGATCCGCGGGAACATCAAGCGCGACACGTTCGACAACGACCTGTATATGCAGTTCAACGATATTTTACAGGTGTCCGTGGTTCCGCGCAAGGACAAGGCTCCCGAAAAGCGCGTGGAACTGCATCTGCATACCTGTATGTCCTCCATGGATGCGACGACCAAGGCGGACGATATCGTCAAGACGGCGCACAAATGGGGTCACAAGGCAATCGCCATCACCGACCACGGCAACCTCCAGAGTTTCCCTGTGGCGATGGAAACGGCGGACAAGCTGAACGACGAAATCAAGGTTCTCTACGGCGTGGAAGCCTACTATGTGGACGACACTGCCCGGGCGGCTTACCGCGGCGAAAACGTTTCGTTCAGCGACGAATTCGCGGTGTTTGACATCGAGACGACCGGTTTGTCGGCGGCGACGTGCAAGATCACGGAAATCGGCGCGGTCATCGTGAAAAACGGCGAGATTCTCGGAAAATTCAACTCGTTTGTCAATCCGGGCGTACCGATTCCCGAAAATATCGTCGAACTGACCGGCATCACGGACGAAATGGTTGCCGACGCGCCGCCCGCTGCCGAGGTTTTAAAGGACTTTTTCGCGTTCATCGGCGACCGGATGCTCGTCGCGCACAACGCGGCGTTCGATACGGGCTTCATCCGTCAGGCGGCGGCCGAAGCGGGACTGCCGTTTGAAAATCCCTACCTCGATACTGTGGCGATGTCCCGCTACATGAACCCGGGACTGAAAAATCATAAACTGGATACGATTGCCAAATATTACGAGCTGGGCGACTTCAATCATCACCGTGCCTCCGACGACGCGGAAATGCTGGCGGCGATTTTCACCTGTATGGTCGAACGCCTGAAGGAGGAAGGGGTCGATACCATCGCCCGCATGAACTACGTCATGTCGGAAAAGGCCGACCCGCTCAAGCTCAAGACGTACCACCAGATCATTCTCGTGAAAAATCAGACCGGCATGAAGAACCTCTACCGGCTGATTTCCGATTCGTATCTGAAATATTATCACCGGAATCCCCGCATTCCGCGAACCAATCTGGACGAACACCGCGAAGGGCTGATTCTCGGCTCCGCGTGTGAAGCCGGGGAACTGTTCACCGCGATGATGGAAGGGAAGCCGGAAGCCGACCTCATCGAAATCGCGGAATACTACGATTACCTTGAGATTCAGCCGATTGCCAACAACGAATTCATGATCCGCGAGGGGAAGGTGCCGGACGAAGAAGCTCTCCGGAATCTCAACCGACGGATTGTCGAAATCGGGCGGAAGGCAAAGCGTCCGGTCTGTGCGACCTGCGACGCGCATTATAAAAATCCCGAAGACGAAATTTACCGCCGCATCATCCTGACCGGTCTCGGATTCAAGGACGCCGATCAGGAAACCAAGCTCTATTTCCGTACCACGGAAGAAATGCTGGAGGAATTCGCCTATCTTGGTGAGGACGTTGCAAGGGAAGTGGTCATCGAGAACCCGAACAAAATTGCGGAGATGATCGAACCGTGCCGCCCGATTCCGAAAGGGAACTATCCGCCGCACATCGACGGCGCGGAAGAGGAACTGACGACCAAGTGCTGGGAACTTGCCAAGGACTGGTACGGCGATCCGCTGCCGGAGATCGTTTCCGCGCGTCTTGAACGCGAACTGGACGCGATCATCAAGAACGGTTTTGCGATCATGTATATCATCGCCCGGAAACTTGTGGAAAACAGCGAAGAAAAAGGGTATCAGGTCGGTTCGCGCGGATCGGTCGGATCGTCCTTTGCCGCGACGATGGCGGGAATCACGAAGGTCAACCCGCTTCCGCCGCATTACCGCTGTCCGAAGTGCCGCTGGTCGGAATTCTACGAAGGCGGCGCGTACGGCTCCGGCTTTGACCTGCCCGACCGGAAATGTCCGGAATGCGGAACCGATCTCTACCGCGACGGCCACGACATTCCGTTTGAAACCTTCCTCGGATTCAAGGGGGACAAAACACCGGACATCGACCTGAACTTCTCCGGCGACGTGCAGGGCGACGCACACAAGTTTACCGAAGTTCTGTTCGGTGCGGGAAAGGCGTTCAAGGCGGGGACGATCGGTACGCTGGCGGACAAGACCGCGTACGGCTTTGCGGCGAAGTTCCTCGAAGCCAAGGGGATTTCTGTGAACCGCGCGGAAATGGACCGTCTGATCGCGGGGTGTGTCGGGACGAAGCGGACGACCGGTCAGCATCCGGGCGGGATCATCGTCGTGCCGCAGGAATACGACGTGTACGACTTCTGTCCGGTACAGCATCCGGCGGACGACCCGAATTCCGACATTATCACGACGCATTTCGAGTTCAAATACCTCCACGATACGATTCTCAAGCTCGATATTCTCGGGCATGATATTCCGACAAAATACAAACGACTGGAAGAATATTCCGGTTACAGCGTTCTCGACGTGCCGATGAGTGACCCGGCGGTGTACAGGAGCTTTACATCGACCGAACCGATCGGCGTTTCGCCGGAACAGATCGAATCCAAAACGGCGACGCTCGGTCTGCCGGAAATGGGAACCCCGTTCATCCGCGGGGTACTGATGTCCGCGCAGCCGAAGAATTTCACCGACCTTCTCCAGATTTCGGGTCTGACCCACGGCACCGGCTGCTGGCTGGGGAACGCGGACGAACTCATCAATAACAAAATCTGCACGATTTCGGACGTTATCGGATGCCGTGACGACATCATGATGACGCTGATTCACAAATACGGCATGGACAAGAGCCTGTCGTTCAAGATCATGGAATTCGTCCGGAAGAACAAAAAAGGCGTGATTATCCCGGACGATATGCAGAACGCGATGCGGGAAGCGGGGGTTCCGCAGTGGTACATCGACTCGCTGCAGAAAATCCGGTATATGTTCCCGAAAGCGCACGCGGCGGCGTACGTTATCGACGCGATCCGACTGATGTGGTACAAGATTTACTACCCGGTGGAATTCTACGCGGCGTACTTCTCGGCGGCACCGGACGGATTCGACGGGGAGATCGTCATGGGCGGGAAGGAACACGTCCGCGAGACGCTCACGGATATGCTGCGCCGGAAGAACGAGCTGTCCCCGACGGAAGCGGCGGTGCTGAACGCGCTGATGCTGGTGAACGAATGCTTCCAGCGGGGGTACGACTTCCTGCCGGTAGACATTCACAAGTCACACGCGACGAAATATGTGCCGGAACATGGGAAGATCCGTCTGCCGTTCACGTCCTTGCCGGGGCTTGGCGAAACGGCGGCGATACACATCATGGAAGCGATGAAATCGGGGGACATTTTCTCGATTGAGGAGCTTCGGACGACGGCGAAGGTATCGAAGTCGGTGCTGGAGCTTCTGGAGAAGCACGGCGCGATGAAGGGAATGTCGAAGACGAATCAGCTATCGCTGTTTGGGTGAGGAATACCAAACTGCTCGTTTGGGATAGAAGGAAGAAAAAAGTACCGTTCCGGTACTTTTTTCAATTTTATGTCCCTACGCGGGACGGCGCACAAAGGGGCTCAGACGCCGCCCCTTTGTGAATTCCGGGCTTGGCGTTCGGGGGACTCGCCCTTGAGGGCTCAGACAAACAGCAGTGTTCACTCAGCAGATCGCACGGAAGAACAGGGGTTTTGTTCAACCAAAGGTGGAACCTAAAAATTTAGTTTTCCCTCATGGCTATTTCTACTGAACGAACAATTTGGACAGATTTGCACAGTACTTTGTTTCTTCCTAACAATTTGAATGCGGGCAAACCGCTGTATGTCCGAGGCCTCAAGGCCGAGTCCCACAAACGCAGGGCGGGGTGATTCATAAGAGGGCTTCGCCCCGGAAGTCCTCTTATGCGCCGTCCGCGTAGGACAATGTCAAGTCTGCACTCGCAGACAATTAACAACCCGCCGTCCGCGCAGGACATAAAATTAAAAAAGTACCGGAACGGTACTTTTTTCTTCCTTCTAATCATAGGATTTAGCAAAACCAAACCCAAACCGGAGGATTATATTCAGTGACTGATACGGCAATCTATAAGGATATCGCGGGACGTACCCGCGGCGACGTGTACATCGGCGTGGTCGGACCGGTACGCAGCGGCAAAAGTACCTTCATCAAACGGTTTATGGAAACCGTCGTCCTCCCGAACATCGCGGACGATTTCGAACGCGAACGTTCCCGCGACGAACTGCCCCAGAGCGCGGGCGGACGCGCGGTGATGACAACCGAGCCGAAGTTCATCCCCGACGACGGCGTGAGCATCCGCGTGGGCGGTACCGGGGACGACGGCGCGGCTCTGCGCGTGAAGCTGGTGGACTGCGTGGGCTACATGATCCCGGAAGCGCAGGACGGCGGCGAAAACGGCGGTTCCCGCATGGTTCGGACTCCGTGGCACAGTGAACCTGTGACATTTGAAGAGGCGGCGGAATACGGGACGCGGAAGGTCATCACCGACCACGCGACCATCGGGATGCTTGTGACATCGGACGGCTCGGTCGGGGATTTCCCCAGAGAAAGCTACCGTCCGGCGGAGGAACGCGCGGCAAAGGAGCTGACGGCGTTGGGAAAGCCGTTTGCGGTGATTCTGAATTCGTCGCATCCGGAGGCGGAGGAGTCGGTGCGGCTGGCGATGTCGCTGGAGGAAGCATACCGTGCGCCGGTGGCGTTGGTGAACTGCCTCGAGCTGGACGCGGAGGACATCGCGCACATTCTGGAGATGCTGCTGGACGAATTTCCGGTGAAGGAGGCGGACATTCACCTTCCGGCGTGGATGGCGGTACTTCCGGACGACCACCGTCTGAAGCGGGGAATCACGGAGGCGGCGGTTGCGGCATCGAAGAAGATGAAGCGTCTGCGGGACATCCGGGGAGAATTCGCGGAAGTCCTGACGGCGGGCATCCGGAAAGCGGTGTCTACGATTGGCGAGTACGGAGACGAAGCGGCGGCGGACATTGAAAAAACAGACGCAGGGAGCGGCACGGCGGTTCTGCGGGTACGTCTGCCGGACGGACTGTACTACGATGTGATCTCGGAAATCACGGGCATTCCGATGAAGAACGAGACGGACTTACTGGAGGCATTGGAAGGTCTGTCGGCGGCAAAGCGGGAGTTTGACAAATATCATGACGCGCTCATGCAGGTAAACGAGAGCGGCTACGGGATCGTGATGCCGGGAATCGACGACCTTCGTCTGGAGGAGCCGGAAATCGTGCGGCAGTCGGGCGGCTACGGCGTTCGTCTGCGCGCGTCGGCCTCGTCGATCCACATGATAAAAACGTTGATCGAGACAGAAATCAACCCGATCGTGGGCACGGAGCAGCAATCGGAGGCGATGATGACGTCCCTGATGCAGGACTTCTCGGGCGACCCGCAGGCGATCTGGCAGTCGAACCTTTTCGGCAAGTCCCTCTACGAGCTGGTCGGCGACGGTCTCCGCGTGAAGCTGGATCGTCTCCCCCCGGATGCGCGCCAGAAGTTCGGCGAGACGCTCTCGAAGATCATCAACGAGGGCAGTCAGGGGTTGATCTGTATTATTTTGTGATGGGGGACGGGGGAACGATGGGGAGGAACTTTTTGGAAAAAGTTCCTCCCCAAACCCCTCCTCAAAAACTTTTCGGCGGTGGCTGACGGTTTGTTGGGTGCGGATTGTTCGTTTTTTGGGGGAAGAGATAAGGCGCGTTCGTGCAGCTGACAGGGGGACACGGCTACAATACATACGAATATGGTGGAGCGAGCTCGCAGGGGCCACCGAGACCCTGCTCGCCGTAGCCGTGGAGTACGTTTTGTGATCTCTAAAGAATTTTGAATTCAGCGACGGGGTCGGCCTGACATAAAGGAAATCTATATGGCGGGTTTAAATCGAAGGTTTTCCTCATGGCGTGGGAAGTCAGGGTCTCGGTGGCCCCTGACTTCCGTCTTCACCCTTTCTCAGGAATTGGAGACAGTCCCCGCTGTCAGCTGAACGAACGCAACTTATCTCTACAACCCCAAAAAGAAAAAATCCGCAGTCACCAAATGGCTACCACAGATGAAAAGTTTTTGAAAGGGGTTTGGGGGAAACTTTTTCCAAAAAGTTTCCCCCAAGAACGCATCCCCGAAACATCAAATTACATACCAGCGAACAGCTTGTCAAACGCATCGGCATAGTACCCGGCGATGAGACGGGCACCGGCTTCGGTGGGGTGAACGCCGTCGGCAGCCCAGAGGGTGGGAGCGACGCCGATGGAGTGGGAGGCGAAGAGACCGTCGAGGGGGAGGAAGGCGTCGGCGAATTCGCGCGCGAGCTTGCGGGTGACCTGGATTTTCGGGTCGAGGTCAACGCGGAAGGAGTCCTTGTCGGCGGTCGGGAGAAGGAACTGCTCGAGGATGATGATCTTCGCGTTCGTCTTTTCCTTGATTTCGGTCAGGCAGTAGCGGTAGCATTCTTCGAAGTAGTCGTGCGGCAT
>SVQN01000020.1 GCA_015065295.1 Oscillospiraceae bacterium | reverse complement strand
CCTAAAAAGGTTTTGGAAGGGGTTTGGGGAAACCTTTTCCTCAAAAAGGTTTCCCCAAGAACCTCCACCCAGCAAATTTTGTAAACTCCCCAAGATTGTAAACATTGCATCTTGCACGATCCCGGAATTTATGCTACAATATTCCCATCTTCTCAACGAAAGGCGGATCCCCATGGCTGAAAATTACGGGTTGTGGCTGGAACGGCTGCTGAAGGAGCTGGAGAAAGGGCCGGCCGATGCCCCGAAACCGCGTCTGCTGCTGCAGGTCTGCTGTGCTCCCTGCTCGTCGTATGTGTTCGAGTATCTTGCGCGGTATTTTGACATCACCGCGTTTTTCTATAATCCAAACATTGCCCCCGAAAAGGAGTTTTCCTTCCGGCTGTCCGAACTCCGGCGGTTCCTTGACGAAACCGGACGTGCAGATACCGTCATCGACTGCCCGGCGTACGATCCGCGGGAATTTTTCGATGCGGTGCACGGGATGGAGGAACTTCCCGAAGGAGGCGAACGCTGCCGTGTGTGCTACGAACTCCGTCTGCGCCGTACGGCAGAGGCTGCACGAAACGGTCATTTCGATTATTTCACGACGACGCTGTCCATCAGTCCCTACAAAAATGCGGCATGGCTGAACGAAATCGGCATCCGGCTCGGCGAGGAATACGGCGTTCCCTATCTCCGTTCCGACTTCAAGAAAAAAAACGGTTACAAACGCTCCATCGAGCTGTCCCGTCAATACGATCTCTACCGTCAGGACTACTGCGGCTGTATCTACAGCAAACTCGAATCCGAGAAAAAACGCACCGGTTCCAACGGATAATATTTTTGATTATGAAACAGAAATTTCTTCTTCCCGCTCTGCTTTCCGCGCTTCTTCTCGCCGGATGCACGACGGAATCCATCCCCGCACTCACCGCCCCTCTCTCTCCCGTCAACGAGCATGACCTTGCTGTCGTGACTTCACAGTTCACCGCCGACGACGCGGAAATCGTACCCGACATCCCCGCCGGTATATACACCGTGACCGAACAGCCGAAGGAAATCACCTTCTCATGGGACAAAGGCCCGAACGGCACCGTCGAGCTCCGCTGGACCAATAATTATGCGCCCCCGAAAGCCGACAACAAGCTCGCCGAGGACGGCAAAGTTCCGCTCTACTACGATGAAACCGGCGACGGACTGTCGTCCAACGCCATCATCCGGTGCGCCCTTTACGACAACGGCGAACAGGTTTCCGATGTCTATACGTTCGTTTATCTCTGTGCCCCCGAAGATCGTTTTTCCATGCCCGTCGTCTCCATCGTCTCCGACAAGCGCAATTTCTATGACTACGACGACGGCATTCTCGTCCCAGGAAGACTCGCCGATGAAGACAATCCGGCCGGCTGGCAGGCGTGGTATCATGCCGCCAACTACTATATGCGCGGGATCGAATGGGAACGTCCGATCACCCTCTCCGTTTTCGATGAACTGGGGAATCTGCGGCTGAATCAGAACGCCGGTGTGCGCGTGTCCGGCGGTTATACGCGCAACAATATCCAGAAATCCCTCCGCGTCTACGCAAGAAAAGACTACACCCCCGATACCGGCGTTTTCCCGTACACCTTCTGGGGCAATCACCGCGGTTCGCATACCGGTACGCCCGTGTCCTACAGCGATACCGTCCTGTTCCGCGGCGGCTCCAACAACGAATGGTCGACCCTGTTCACCACCCCCGCGCTGCTCATGCTTCTGGAAGGTACTTATCTGGATGCCCCCGCGATCCAAACGGTGGTCGAATACATCAACGGCGCGTACAAAGGCGTGGTCACGCAGCTTGAAGATTTCGACGAGGACTATTTTGAAGTCCACTACGGCGTTGCCAAGGACGACCTGACCACAATGAAGGGTTCCGTCGGTGAAGTCTTTGAACCGGGCGGATGGCGCATCGACGATGGTCCGATCCGCGAGGAACTGGAGTTTGAATCCATGCTCCAGACGCTTATTCAGGCGGATATGCGCGAGCCGGAAAATTATGCCATGGCGTGTAAAATGCTCGACATCCGGAATTTCATCGAGTACATTGCCTTTGAAGCCTATATCGCCAATACCGACTGGCCGCAGAACAATATGCGCGCATGGCGGTATCACGGCAATCCCAGCATCGACGGCTACAATCCCGAGGCGGAAGGTGTGTTCGACGGACGCTGGCGGTTCCTTGCGAAAGACCTTGACCTGTCCTTCAGCTTCCAGGACGCTTCCAAAACCGGCAATCCATACGATTATATGAAGGGTTCCTGTGCCCTTTCCATGAAGCCGCTCTACTGCTCGCTCATCAAGAACGAGGAATTCGCAGACCTGTACTACACCTATATGTGTACCCTCATGGGTGAAGTCATGTCCTACGAACGCTGCGAACGCATTTTTGACCTTGTGCAGGTCTACAACGGCCGGGAAGTTGCCGTGTCGGCATCCAGGCTCGGCGTGGTCAGCGGTTCACGCGGCACATGGAACAGCGGATTCGACCAGATGCGTACTTACGCATCCACCCGCAGTACGATGATCCGCCGCTTCACGGAAAAAGAGACCGACCGTGAATTCGCCGATATCACCGTGAACATCGAAGGAACCGGCACGGTTCAGCTCGGATGGTACGATATCGCGGACGGCGCGGCGCGTTCGTATCTGTGCGATACCCGCATTCCGCTCGATCTCTATCCGGCAGACAACGCTCCCGAAGGAACGGTCACTGTCACCGGCGGTCATTTTGACGACGACGGCTATCTGATCGTGGACGACGCGGTCTGCACCGTCAATGTCACCTTCCCCGAACCGGCGGACGAACCGGAGTTCCCGGCGAATATCGTCATCAACGAAGTAAAATTCCGGAATGCGGACACCGAGTGGATCGAGCTGTACAATCCGACCGATGAAACGGTCACTCTGGACGGCTGGTCACTGGGCAAGAGCAGCGATCCGCTGAAAGCACAGGAACTGGGCACAACGATTCTCGAACCGAACAGTTATGCTCTCATCTGCTGTACAGATTACGCCAATTCCGCCGGAATCGAAGGATTGCAGGTCACGATGTCCCTCGCAAGCGGCGACACGCTGACCCTGTTTGACAATGCCGATATCCCTGTGGATTCCGTTGTTCTCGAAACCCCGTCGAAATTCATCCATCTCGGACGGTTCCCGGACGGCGGCGACATGCTCCAGCTTGCGGAAACCGAAGCAACGCCCGCCGCACCCAACGGAATCGCCGAATACGAAGGAAACTTCTCTTCGGACAATTTCCGTCCGTATATGCTCGCATGGGGACGCGTCTATGAACTGGAAGACTACTTCTACGAAAAGGACGGCGTGACCTACGTTGACCGGAAAGCCCTGCTGACCCTCTGTTCGGAACGCGCGGCAAACGCTGCCCTGACAGGATGGCTGAAGGAACAGAGCGCGGATATGCCCCTCGATGAACTGGTGAAAGAATCCGATACGATGAAAGGCCCGTCCGTACGCTATGTCCCGGAACTGGATTCAATCATTGTCGGAAACTGATCCCTTTGTTTTCCGGTCATTTTTCTTGGTGAACCTGCCGTTTTTTCCGGTGTTTCCTCTCCGTTTTTTCACCACATATCCGATTTTTCCGAAGGGATATTGACATTTGTGCTTTTCGGGTGTATAGTAACAGCATGACAATTCCATAAAGCAATTGCAGATATTCTATCAAATCTCAAGGAGATACCCAAAAAATGAAGAAGATCACTGGTCTTATGCTGATCCTTGCCATGCTCGCGTCTGCGGCTGCAATGACGGCCTGCGGCGGCGAAGAAGCACCGGCTGTAACTCCCGATGCACCTGCGGAAGAAACCGCCGGTGAAGAAACCCCCGAAACTCCTGCGGAAGAAGCTCCCGCCGAAGAAGAACCGGCTGTCGAAGAACCTGCTGCGGAAGAACCCGCAGAAGAACCCGTTCCGGAAGAAGAACCGGCGGAAGAACCCGCAGTTGAAGAACCGGCAGGCCCCACCTATCTCATCGAACAGATGGAAACCTATCACTATACCACCTTCTTCTGCCCGTACACCGATGGTTCCGGCGTAGTCGGCGGCGGCGCGGCAAACGGTTACTTCGAAGAAACCGACGACGAAATGGCTGCATTCCTCGCAGAAAATCCGGAATGGTACAAGGATACCGCTCTGATGTCTTCCTGGGAAGAAGCGGAAGGCCCGTTCGGCGACTGCATCGACAAGATTATCGCAGCGGACACCGATTTCGTCAATGACCCGAATGTCAACGGTCTGATGGTTTACAAGACCTTCAACGTAGAAAACTACTCCGCAGATACTCTCTACGAACTGTACTGCTTCTACGACAACACCGTTTACATCTACATCAACGGCGAACTCTACTTCTTCTCTGACGCAAACTGCGGTGTCGGCGACTGGAACGGCGGTTACGACCTCATTTCCTGCAACACCGACGAAAGCAAGACCCTCGCAGACTTCCTCAAGGATGGCGAAAACACCATCGCTATCTCCATCAAGAACTGCTGGGGCGGCCGCGAACTCGACCTTTATATGACCGCGCAGTAATTCCAGGAAACAATGAAAAAACCACCGAAAACCGGTGGTTTTTTCATTTTATACTTCCAGAACCGCGTTGTCATACGCGGTTTCAAAGCCGTATTTTTCCAGAACCGCCGCCGTTTCCGCATGAGTCGCGGGATGCAGGGTTCTTGCCAGATGCGACGCCACAAAGCGCGGGCAGATTTTCCTGAACAGCTCCCGCATTTCCGCGATCATCGCCACGTTGTTGTGTTCGAAAATCCGGTAGTCGCCGTGGATATCGCCGATCGTGCAATCGAAAATCATCAGGTCAAAGTGTTCCAGCGCAAACAACGCACGGTAGGTTTCGTAGAACATCCACGCACCGTCGCAGCCGTAGAAAATCCGCTTGCCGTCCGCCTTGGATTCGATCACCAGATGCATCGGTGCTTTGGCGGTACGGTGATTTGCCTCAAACGCACGGATGATGTACCCGTCCGTTTCGAGAACATCGCCCGCCGCCAGATCGTGGAACACCGCCCCCTGTTCTTCCAGACGGCGAACCGTTTCCGGATTGTAGTGGTCGCCGTGCTTGTGCGAGCAGACGATGTCCGTCACACCGGCGTACAGTCCGCTGTACCCGTAGGTGGATTCAAACTCAAAGATACACGCGCCCGGATCAACCAGAAGCGTCCCGTCGATCAGCATGGACGAATTCCGACGGAAATCACAGGAATCGTTCGCTCTGGAAATGTCCCAGTCTGCGGCACCCGTACCGAGAAAATGCAGTTTCATGTCCGTCCTCCAATAAAATCACTGTGCGGTAAAGTCGAAATTGACAATGTAACGGTCAAACGTGATGGAAGCCATATAGTCTCCCGCAGGAATCTCTTCATCAAGTTTGATGGCAATTCCGCAGTAGTCGTCCTCGTCAATCTTTACATCCGGATACGCGGCAAAGTCCGGCGTACCCTTGATGGAAAACGCCTCTTCCGGAGAAATCAGCCCGACCGAACACTTGGCATCCTCCGGATACAGAAGTTCGTGATCGGTGAAGTACATGACGAACAGCCCTGCCGCACGGTCGTATACAACGTCTTTTTCAAGTTCCAGAGTGATATAGTCGATCACTTCCACATCTTCGGGACGTTCGTGCTTGGGAGCCGGTTCGGTTTCTTCTTCGGTTTCCGGCTCGACGGTTTCCGCTTCCGTCTCAACCGGTACGGTCTCCGGTGCGGCAGTTTCCTCCGGAGCGTCTTCTCCGGACGAACACGCGGTCATGGCCACAGCGAGCATCAGCCCCGCAAGCATCAATGCAATATATTTTTTCATTACAATTACCATCTCCTTCGATAAAAATAAAAAGTCATGCGCTGAAACAGTTTGGTTTATCTGAGTATATTGTACCACATTTTATCGGAAAGAATATAGCATATTTTTTAAATTTTTACTTTTTTGCGATCAGAAGAACCGTTCCTTCAATGCCGACGGAGCAATACAGAACCTCCGCGAACCCGGCCTTTTCCAGAACCGCCGCTTCGTCATACGCCATCTTCGGACGATCCACATGAACGAAATCTCCTTCACCGATCTCCCTGTTCATCGCGCGGCGGATGCGCCAGTGTTCTTCCATCATCTCCACTTCTTCCTCGCAGGCGGCGAAATAATCGCACTGAAGGAACACCCCGCCCGGCTTCAGCGCGTCCCATACCTTCCGGAACAGGGGCAGTTTTTCGTCCAGCGAGAAGTGATGGATCGACTGAACGGAAACCGCGCAGTCAAATTTTTCTGTTCCAAACGGTACGTCAAAATAACTGCCCATCGTCACGGCAATATCCTTGTCCGGATGCTTTGCAAACAACTGATCGACCAGTGCTTTGGTCATGTCCACCCCGAGAACCCTCGGAAACGCGCGTCCTTCTGCTTTGCATATCCGGTCAAGCGCGTCCAGTTCCAGTCCGGAACCGCATCCGAGATCGAGCAGATACCCGCAGTCCGCCGGAATATGCGCCGCCGTCACTTCATGACATGCCGCAAACTGCGTCATGTGTTCGTCATACCCATCTCCGCGAACAGTAAAGAACTCCGCCATTTCCTCTGCCGGACGTTCCGCCATCCGTTCGATATACGCCCGCGTATCCGCCAGATGTTTCGCCAGATCCACCCGCAGCGGCGGCAAATCGCTGTAATTTTTCGTTATCATATCAGCAAAACTCCTTATCCATCCCCAGTCCAAAAAGGTTTTGGAGAGGGGTTCGGGGAGGACCTTTTCCTTAAAAAGGTCCTCCCCGAGAAACTTCATTTATTCAAACTCAACACAGCTGTCGCAGTCGTCGCAGGATGCGCCTGCGTCTTCCGCGAAAACGGTGTCGGAGGTGCCCATTTCCGCCTGAGCTACCTTCATCATGATCGCGCATTCGATGCGCTTGCGGAACAGCTTGCAGCCGTAGTCGTAAACGCCGGAAATCGAACCGGTTGCGTGGTATGCGTTCGCGGCACATCCGCCGGAGCAGTACAGCTTCGCAAAGCAGTCGTCGCATTCACGGCGCGCGTAGACGTTGCAGGACATGAAGTCCGTCCGCAGATCAAGATTGGTCACGCCGTTCCAGACGTCGCCCATCTTGTACTTTTCGTCGCCGACAAACTGATGGCACGGATACAGGTCGCCCGTCGGTGTCACCGCGAAGTATTCCGTACCGGAACCGCAGCCCGCAATGCGCTTGTAGATGCAGGGACCGTGGGACAGGTCGAGCATATAGTGATAAAACGTGATCGGACGGCCCTCCTTTTCGCGGCGGATCATTTCCGTCGCAAGGATTTCGTACTGTTCGAACAGCTTCGGGAGGTCTTCGTCCGTCAGCGCGTACGGCGTACCGGGAGCGGAAACCACCGGTTCCATGGACAGCTTGTCAAAGCCGAGATCGGCCATGTGGAAAATATCGTTCGTGAAGTCCACGTTTGCGTGCGTGAACGTGCCGCGGATGTAGTATTCGCGGCCTTCGCGTGCCTTCGCCCACTTCTGGAACTTCGGCACGATCTTGTCATAGCTGCCGTTGTTCATGTAATCGCGGCGGCTTGCGTCATGGATTTCGCGGCGGCCGTCGAGACTCATGACCACGTTGTGGCATTCGCGGTTCGCAAATTCGATGACATCGTCGTCCACGAGCATCCCGTTGGTGGTCAGCGTGAAGCGGAAATTCTTGCCGTACTGCCCTTCCACGGAGCGCGCGTATGCTACAAGCTGCTTCACCACGTCGAAATTCATCAGCGGTTCGCCGCCGAAGAAGTCCACTTCGAGGTTGACGTGGTTTCCGGAATTTTTGATAAGGAAATCGAGTGCCGCCTTGCCGACTTCAAAGGACATGACCGCGCGTTCGCCGTGGTACTTGCCCTGAGCGGCGAAGCAGTATTCGCAGTTGAGGTTGCAGGTGTGCGCGACGTGCAGACAGAGAGCCTTCACGGAGGTGCTGCGCTTCTTGAAGTCGATGACCTTGTTCTTGTATTTGTCTTCGGTGAACAGCTTGCCGGCGTTCCTGAGTTCCGCAATGTCGTCGAGACATTCGCGGACATCCTCCGCCGTGACGCCGTCCGCCGCGTATTTTTCGCAGACAGCCGCAGTGATCTCGTCGGCGGTGTGCGCTTCGTACATCGCAATGATGTCGTACGCCACTTCGTCCACCACATGAACGCTTCCGCTGTATACGTCGAGTACGATGTTGTACCCATTGAGTTGATACTGATGAATCATAGGTTGTTCCTGTATGTAAAAATCAATTTATAATAAAATTCCGCCTGCGAGGATTGCTCACAAGCGGCATTTTGGATGTGCAATTATTTCTTGGTGTTTTCGCACTTCTGGTTAGCAACACCGCAGGAAGTCTTGCAAGCAGACTGGCAGGAGGTCTGGCATTCGCCGCAGCCGCCGTTCTTTACGCTCTTAGCGAGGTCACGGGTTTCGAGAGTACGGATTCTTTTCATGATGTTTACTCCTTCTGATAAGTGATTGAAACGAACGAGTTTATTATACAGCATCCGTCCGAGGTTGTCAAGGTTTATGGAAATATTTAAGGGGAACTTTTAAACTTTCTTTTCCCCGCGGTTCTTCTTACGGAAGATTCAGAATATTCAGATTATTCACATCATGGATCGCAAGAAGACAATCCGTAACCGCATGATAGTACACTTTATTTGCCACAATATCAGCTGCACGAACCAGCGTCTTCGATGCCGAATTGCAGAATTCCAATTTTACATCCTGCATCTGCGGAAAGATCGGCGGAAAATGATGCATATAGTTCATGCTGAAGGTTCCCCTCTTGAATTCCTGTTCCAGACTTTCCCGCAGTTCATATTTTCCATTGGTCGCGGTCGTGTGTTCATCCACATAAAAGTTCAGATGCGCGATCTCCTTCGGATCAATGATCCCATTATGAATCATCTGCTGGAATTTCGCTTTGACACCCATTTTGTATACATAATCCAGAAACCGCTGCTTGTCTTTTTTGGACAGATAAATGCGATCCAGTACTTTTTTCTGATGAACGACAACCCCGAATTTATGATAGGCGTTCAGCGAACGATACAGCTTCCCTTTCACCGCATTACTGACCACCGCCGCTTTTACTTCCTGTTCCTGCGATAGATTTTCTGCCGCACGCGCAACATTTTCCGCAGCGATATACTTGCGCGATGCGATATCACGTTCTTCTTTTCCGAGAAAAATCACACCGCCGAAAACATAGAAATCATTGTGTTCCCGGTCAAAAACTCCGGATTCATCCGAATATATGTACAAATCCATTCTAAATGTCTCCAAAAAAATCAAAAAAAAATCGCCTTACGGCGACCTCGCGGACGGCGATATTACATATCGCTTAAACGTTAATTCGTTACCGCGAGTATACAGCGCATTTCTGCCTGCACTTATATTATATGCGATTTTATCGAAAATGTCAACCCCTTTGAAAAAATTTAAAATACATTCTGCACTCCGGTTATTTCTTCCTTTTCACCACATGAATCGTCCCGTCAAACGCTCCGCGCGAGGTCACGACGTTGATCCCTTCCATAACAGAGGCGATCCGCTCCTCCGTAATCCTTTCCCCCGGTGCGATCAGCGGGATTCCCGGCGGGTACGGCATCACAAATTCCGCCGAAATCCGTCCGCAGGCATTTTCCAGCGGGACACTTTCCGCCTCCGCCGTCAGCGCGTCGGACAGCAGCATTGCGGATTCCGGCACAACGCCGTACGGGGATGCGCTGAATTTCCGCGAAACCGCCGGACGCGGGTGCTTTCCGAGATGCCGGATCGCTTCGCACAGCCGGTCGGTCATTTCGTCCGTATCGCCCGCGCCGGTCATGAGCAGGACATACCCCTGCGCCGTCATTTCCGGTTCGATTCCGAACTGTTTCCGCAGAATTCCCGCAAGTTCCGCCCCTTCATAGCCATCGCAGGACAGAATCAGCTTACTCTCGTCAAACGCAAACACTTCCTCCGGTCTCTGCCACGGATGATGCAGATGAACCCCTCCGCGTCTCCAGACGTGTGCTTCCGTGTACAGCCGCGACAGACGTTTCCGCCAGTCCGCGAACAGTTCCGGATGTTTCATTTCGTGCAGACAGCCGTCAATCGACGCCATAAATAAATAGGAAGGACTGGACGTTTCAAAAATCGTCAGTGCCTGCATCACCGTTTCCGGATCGACAAGTTCGCCCGCGACGTGCAGCAGTCCCGTCTGGGTCAGCGACGGCAGGGTTTTGTGCAGGCTCATAATCACCAGATCGGCTCCGCATTCCACCGGTGAAGCGATATGTTCATCAAGAAATCCCAGATGTGCGCCGTGTGCCGCGTCCACGATCAGCGGGATTCCGTGGGCGTGGCAGACCTCCGCGATCCCCGCCACGTCGCTGATAACCCCGTCATACGTCGGGGACGTAATCAGTACGGCAGCCGCATCCGGACAGGCTTCGATGGCACGCTGTACTTCCGCCGGTGTGATATCGAGAACCAGTCCGTCCTCCGACAGGCGCGGCATCAGATAATGCACCGGACTTGTGCAGATCAGCGCGGCATTGTACACCGATTTGTGCGCGTTCCGCACGGCAATCATCGGTTTTCCGCCGCGGCACGCCGAATACACCGCCGCCAGAATCCCGCAGGTTGACCCGTTGACCAGAAGAAACGACTCCTTCGCGCCGTACAGTTCCTTCGCAAGATCCATGGTATCGCGGAGGATTCCT
Organism: Oscillospiraceae bacterium; assembly: GCA_015065295.1. GTDB lineage: Bacteria > Bacillota > Clostridia > Oscillospirales > CAG-272 > UMGS1696. The sequence goes on along the minus strand of SVQN01000020.1, from coordinate 29,322 downwards.
TCCGGCGAATGGAGATTGTCCAGCCCGTCAATTTCGGTGAAGTCGATGGCGGCGGTACCGCCGAGATAATCGAACGCCGGATTCCGCTTGTGTCCCGGCATGTGGTACGGAACCCGTCCGTTTTCGGAAGTTTGCTTCAATATATCATACAGTCTCATTGTTTCTTTTTCCTTCACGAATTGTTTCCGGTGATCTTTCCGGAATACCGCGTCTATTGTATCATGAATCACGGGACTTTGTCAACCGATTGATTTTTCACACAAACTGTATTATTTAACAGGGTTACATATCGGAATTGTGTAAATTTTATGACTTTTCTATTGACAAAACCTGTTTTTTGCGATACACTGTATCTGAACGATTATAATTAATATTTATAATTGTAACCATTTTACTTTTCCTTTATGGAGGACAGAATGAAAAAGATTCTTAGCACCCTTATGGCTGCCCTTTTGGCAGCCGGTTCTGCACTTGCCGTCAGTGCAGGTACATTCGTTTATGACGAATCTGACGGTGAATACTGGGATGCAAACATGAACATGATGGACAAGAGCGCGAACCACGTCTGGTATACCGACGGTACGGCATCCAACCACGGTATTCCGAAGCTCAACGGTGAAATCGCTCCCAACTGCGACCTGAACCAGACCATCGACCACGGCTGGTATGAACTCGTTCTCTGCAACCTCGGTTCTACCCCCGAAATGTTCCCCGAAGAAGTTGACGGCAAGGCTGCTTTCATCATCCGCGGTACTTCTACCTTTACTGTAAAGACCGAAAATGCTATGAATGCAGGTGCTGAAGTCGTATTTATCGGCAACAACGCTGTAACCGGCGAACAGATCGACGAAACCGGTCTTGTAAACGGTACTTACGCAAACGTTGACAGCCCCTCTATCGAATATGAAACCATTCCGATGGGTCTGTTCAACACCGATATGTGCGTAAAGATGGTTGCTGAAGCTGCAGGCGTATCCATCGCTGAAGCAGTTGCCGCTGTCAAGGCTGTAGGCGACGGCGCAGCAGACCTCGGTCTCGCATACAAGAACCCTGTCTGGGTATTCTACGGCACCGAAGCTGAATACAAGGCAAACGCTACCCGTACCGATGCCAACACCATCACCGGCGGCGCAGCAGCTGCCACCGAAGCTCCCGCAGCAGCTCCGGCGGAAGGCGAACCCGTTCTCACCATCGACTTTGCGGACGGCGCAGGCGACGTTGAACTCGTAAACGCTGAAATCGTCAAGGACAGCGAACGCGGCAACGTTCTTAAGGTAAACGGCGTTGGTACCAGCCAGACCGGCGCAAGCTACGGCCTCCTCAAGACCGACGTATTCGAAAACACCAACTGGGAAAACGGTATGACCGTTAACATGTGGATCAAGACCGATGCAAGCGATACTCTCCACGGTACTGCTCCGATCTTCTCCCTTGACATTGCCAACGTTGGTTACATCGCACTCACCACTTCTCTCGAATCCGCAATCAACACCGACGGTAACGACACCTCTCTCGGTATCGCTCCCCGTATCTGGACTGACCCGGCTGACGTCGGCAACGGCGTAAACGCTACCGAAGAAGAAACCTGGCAGTTCCTCTCCGTTGTTTACAACGAAGACCACATCGACCTCTACGTTGACGGCGAACTCTACTCCGATCATCCCTTCGCAAACGGCAACGCGACCGACATGACCGCGATGATTAACCTCATGATCGAATCCGAATTCGTATACTCCGTACGTCTCGGTTCCTGGCTCTGCTCCTGGTGGAAGTACGGTGACTACGAAGGCTGCATCGACGACTTCACCGTTTACAACAAGATTCTCTCCGCTGACGAAGTAAAGGCTCTCTACGAAGCTACCAAGGACGTTGAAGTTCCTGTTGAAGAAGCTCCTGTAGTTGAAGAAGCACCGGTTGTAGAAGAAACTCCCGTTGCCCCCGAAGCTCCGGTCGTAGAAGAAGCTCCCGTTGTTGAAGAAGTTGTTGTTGAAGAAACCGTAGAAGAAGTTGGAGAAGAAGCTCCCGTTGCTGAAGAAACCGTAGAAGAAGCTCCCCAGACCTTCGACTTCGGCGTAATCGCAGCAGCTGCAGCTCTCGTTTCCGCAGCAGGCTACGCTCTCTCCAAGAAGAGATAAGTCACTCCAAATAAACACTCCTACTTAAAATTCTGACATCCGGCGGTTATCGTTTTCGACATCCGCCGGAATGTCGCATTTATCGTCCTTTTTCCAGTTATTTTTTAGTTATCCAAAATGAATCTGAAATCATTGCTCCCCGTCCTGCTCACGTCCCTTCTTCTGCTTGCCGGATGCACCGCCGGAACCCCTCCGGAACCGGCCGCAGAACCCACGGCGGAATCCATCGGAACTGTGGAAAATCCGTTTTCCATTTCCGGTGCGAATTATTCCTTTGACGGAACGAAGATCACCGCCGCCGCGTGCGCTCCCTCCAATTTCGATCAGGTTTTCTCCGGTGCCTTTTACGAGGATTCCCTCCTCGAAGGCGATTTTGCCGCCGAAGTGGAGCTTACGCTCGACACGATTTATTCTTCCGGCGGACTTCTCTTCCGCGCATCGTCCTCCGAAGAGTATGACGGATTTGAAGGCTACGCCCTGATGCTCCGCGACCGGAAGCTCTATCTCTATGAGGCCGGCGGCAGCAAAGCGTCCGGAATGATGTTCCGGGAAATCGCGCACCGCTCCATTGAGGATTACAAGCGCGGCAGTACGCTCCGTCTCCGCGCCGAACGGATCGGCAACACCTTCCGTCTGTATTACCTCGACGACGCGGACGGCGTGGAACCGTGGCCGGAATTCGAATATGTCCTGACCTCCTGCCGGGGCATCGGCATCGGTGTGGCGGACAACGGACACGGCGTTTCCTTCGATCATCTGACCGTCACGGCGTTTGACGCGCAGAAACCCGAAGGCAGTACCTACAAAAACCCCGTCTTCGGCGACGAGCAGGCGGCAGACCCCGGCGTTCTCTTTTACGACGGCAAATATTACTGCTACTCCACTTCCGCGCCGATCGGCTACTACGTCTACACCTCCGATGATCTGGTAAACTGGAAAAACGAAGGGCTCTGCTGCGATATGGCATGGGGCATCGACCGTTCCGGTTACTACTGGGCTCCCGAAGTCATCGAACACAACGGAAAGTTCTACATGGTTCTGTCCGTGGATGAACATATCGGTTTTGCGGTTGCGGACAGTCCGCTGGGGCCGTTCATCCCCGAAAAAACGTGGCTGTTCGACAATTCCATCGACGGACACGTCTTCATTGACGACGACGGACAGGCTTATCTGTATTATGTAAGCTGGCGCGAAGGTCACGAATACGGCATCTACGGCTGCGAACTGGAGGACGACATTGTCACCGTCCGCGAAGGAACGGAAGTCCAGATTCTGAAACCGAAGGAATCGTGGGAAACCGTGGACGGCAGCGTCACCGAAGGGCCGTTTATCCTCAAGCACAACGGCGTGTACTACCTCACCTACTCCGGCACAGGCTATGAATCGCCGGATTACGCGGTCGGGTACGCCACCTCCGATTCCCCGCTCGGGACATATACCCGGTATTCGGGCAATCCCATTCTCAGCCGGACGGAAACGTTCAACGGGCCCGGTCATCACTGCTTCACGACCTCTCCGGACGGAAGCGAACGGATGATCGTCTACCATGTCCACAATACCACCTCGAACGTACATCCGAGAAAAATCTGTATTGACCGCGCACGGTTCGTTCCGACCGCTTCCGGGGCAGATCGCCTCGAAATCTACGGGCCGACCCATACCGCGCAGGAATACCCGAAGTAAATCCCCAGCCCAACAAAAAAATTATATACGAAAGGAAATCCCCCATGAAAAAGGCAATTGCACTCATGCTCGTTCTGCTCATGGCAGGCAGCTCCATGATCGCCTGCTCCGACACAACCAGCGATGAAACCACCGATGCCGCAAACACCCCCACCGCCGACGGTGAAACCGTAGCGGAAGAAACCGCAGACCCCAACGCACGTCTCGACTCCGGTCTCGGCGAAGTTGACTACGAAGGCTATAACTTCAACATCTTCGTTCACAGTGCTATTTCCAATGACTGGAATGCGGAAGAAGTTACCGGCGAACCGATCAACGACGCGAAGTACGAACGTATGACCACGGTTGCCGACAACACGAACGTAACCATTACGCCCACCATCGTTTCCGCCGACAACCGCGCCGGTCAGTCCCCGCTCGGCAACTCCGTCAAGGCCGGTACCAACGACTATGACCTCGCGGAAATTTCCGCATACAGTGCGTGCAACGCGCTGACCTCCGGCTTCATCCGCGACCTGAACTCCATCGAAAACCTCGACCTGACCAGAGAATGGTGGGACCAGTACGCAAACGAGGACTTCAAGTTCGGCGATTCCATCTACATGGCAACCGGTGACATCTCCCTCGCCGACAACGGTGCAACCTACTGTATCTACTTCAACAAGCGCATTGCTACCGACTACAATATGCCCAACTTCTACGAAATGGTCGATAACATGACCTGGACCATCGACAATTTCCGTGAATTCGCAGAAGCATACGGCGCAGATACCGACAACGACGGCAACCATGTCAACGACAAGGAAGACGAATACGGTATCTACATCTGGGACGACATCATGATGGGTATCGTCAACGCCTCCGGTATCAAGTGCTGCACCATCAATCCGGATACTGCGGAACTCGAACTCGTTCTCTACAGCGAAAAGTTCGTTGACGCGTTCAACAAGTTCACCCAGTACGCTTACAACCTCGACACCACCTGTGCATACCAGAGAAACGGTTATGACGCAGACTGGGGTTCCATCGCGTTCAAGGAAGGCCGCGCACTCTTCTATATGTCCAACCTCGGCGGCGCAGTTGCAATGCGTGAAATGGACGACGACTTCGGTATCCTCCCGCTCCCGCTGTACGATGAAAATCAGGATCGTTACTACAACTCCATCGCATCCTGGTCCGGCGCGTTCTACTGCATCCCGAGAAACGCTTACGGCGATGAAGGCTTCGCTCGTACCGGTTATCTCACCCAGGCTCTCGCTTACGAATCCCTCTACACCCTCACTCCCGCTTACTACGACCAGACTCTGAAGGGCAAGACCTCCCGTGACGAAGAATCCTCCGCAATGCTCGACCTGATCTTCGCTACCCGTACCTACGACTTCGGCTGGTACTTCGAAATCGGCGGCTACAACGAAGGCATCATGAACCTCCTCCGCGCTTACTCCTCCGACGTTACCTCCATGTACGAAAAGAGCAGCAAGGCCGCAAACAAGGTTCTCTCCAAGTACAACGAAAACATCAAGGAACTCATGGCCATGGAACAGGGCGGCTGAGTTAAGCTGAATTAAATTTTCTCGGGGAAACCTTTTTTTAAGGAAAAAGGTTTCGAGTTCGCGGGGGCTACAAAGTAGTCTCCGCGAATCTCGTCCGAACCCCTTCCAAAAACCTTTTTGAATAAATGGATTGTCAGGTTTTTTTGCAAATTCCAGAAAATTATTGACAATTTTACATTTTCGCAGTATAATTCCTATATACACATATCTATGTGCAAATCTGATTTTACGGAGTTTTATCATGAAAAAACTGTTTACCGTTCTTCTGGCGGCAGTTTGCCTCTCCGCAGTGTGTGCTACCGCTGCATCGGCGGCGTTCACCACTAAGGACACCACCGCGTACAAGGCCGCAGCCGCTCCCGTGATCGACGGTGTTTACAACGCCTCCGAAGGCTGGGGCGACCCGATCGTTCACATCGTCAACCCGACCGCTCCCGAATATCTCTCCCTCTGTGCGGCCGACCATCCCGAATTCCTGACCGACAAGGATCTGATCCCCTCCGAAACCACCGTTTACTTCCGCTGGGACGACACCAACTTCTACTACTGCTGTACTGCCGTTCAGGAAAAGCGTTCCTGCGCGTACGACTGGGGCAGCTCCGGCGATATCTGGAAGGGTGACTCCATCGTATTCAACTTCAAGTCCACCGACGAAACCGAATCCTACAGCCGTGCCGCTGTAGCTCTCACCGATACTGACGGCATCGTTTATGCGGAATACGCTATCGAAGACGGTACCATCGGCTTCGGCGAATACGACCACTGGAAAGTTACCCGCGACGAAAACACCAAGACCACAACCTACGAAATGAGCTTCAAGTGGGAAGACGCGATCCCGGACGAAGCTGTTGCTGTCGGCGATGTTGTTTACCTCCGCGACCTTCTCATGCCCGCAACCAGCGTAGATTTCGCTAACCCCGTTGACTTCAACACCGCCGGTCTCGCAGCAGACGGCAGCTACAACTACTGGAAGATTACCCTCGCCGAAGAAGGCGCAGCATCCGCAGCTCCCGCAGCCGCAGAAGCAGCATTCACCACCTACACTGAACTTCCGGAAACCTCCGGCACCGAACTCCTTTATGCAACCGGTGACATGGACATGATGACCGGTTACGACGCAAAGGGCGGTATCGGCGTTGACCTGTTCAACCTCGCTTCCGGCGGTACTTCCTATTGCCTCAAGAGAGACACCTCCGCATGGTACGAATTCGAAGTTGCCGAAAAGACCGACGTTACCTTCTATGTTGGCTACATCGCACGCGACGGTGCCAACCGCGGTCTTGACTATGCCGTTGACAACGGTGCGCGCATTTTCATGGATATCCCGGAAAGCGCAGATCAGCAGTGGGTTTCCGCAACCTTCACCGTTGACGCAGGCAAGCACACCTTCTATCTCTACGCCCCGACCGGCATGGACGACAGCACCCTGAAGTCCTGTGACATTTACACCATCGAACTCTACGGTACTCCCGCAGCAGGCGGTGCAGCAGCAGAAGCTCCCGCAGCAGCCGCAGCAGCAACTGAACCCGTTCTCATCTACGGTGTAGACTTCAAGGAATGCGGTGACAACGTCAACCTCGAATTCCAGCGTTCGGAAAGCGGCATGGGTTCGATCGCCCTCAAGCCTCTGGATGCCGCAACCGCAGCAACCTGCTGGTGGGATTTTGAAGTAGATGTTCCCGCCGACGGTACGGTAAAGCTCGTTGTTACCTACGCTGCAAACGGCGACCGTTACATGGATGTTACTCTGAACGGTACCACTCAGAAGGTTACCTGCCCGGATACCACCGACTTTGGTATCTTTGATACGCTGGAAGTTGAATTTGCCGGCGTCAAGGCAGGTAAGCAGATTCTCCGTTTCGCAGCTCCGGCAGATTTCAACAATTCCGACATCAAGACCCCGAACATCGACTACTTTGAAATGACGGTAATTCCGGAAGCAGCTCCTGTCGTTGAAGAAGCTCCCGCACCGGCTGCCCCCGAAACTCCTGTAGTGGAAGAAGCTCCGGCTCCTGTCGTTGAAGAAGTTGTCGAAGAAGCTCCCGTAGTGGAAGAAGTCGTTGAAGAACCCGCTGTTGAAGTTGTTGAAGAAGTTGTCGAAGCTCCTGCAGCAGAAGAAACTGTTGTTGAAGAAGCTCCCCAGACCTTCGACTTCGGCGTAATCGCCGCTGTTTCCGCACTCGTTTCCGCAGCAGGCTACGCTCTCACCAAGAAGAGATAAATTTTCTCCTCCCTACATAAAACAGGCACCGTACCCATCGTACGATGCCTGTTCTTTTTAAGTTAACGTAGTTTACTTAAGTTAACGCAGTTTACTTATCACTTCATCCGCCATATCATCCGGTGTGCGAACCTTTCCGCCGCCGCACGCATCCGGAACAATCCGCATGGCATCGCTTTTCCGGAACCAGATCAGCTGACGCTTCGCGTAATGCCGCGTTGCCAGCTTGATTTCCGCCGCCACATCCGCAAGCGTGCATTCCCCACGGAAATACGGCGCAAATTCCTTGTAACCGATCGCCTGATATGCCGTTTTGCTGAGATTCGGATAATTCAGTACCCACCGCGCTTCCTCTTCCAGTCCTTCCTCCATCATGATATCCACGCGCCGCTCGATCCGTTCGTACAGGAACGCGCGGTCGGCGAATTCGAGGATCACCGGCGTATTGTCATACGGAATTTCGCCCGACACCTGCATTCTGTCCGTCTCGGTTTTGGTCTTCCCGGTCGTCTCGAAAATTTCGATGGCGCGCACCACCCGCTTGACGTTGTTCGGGTGAACCGCTTCTGCCGCTTCGGGATCAATTGCCGCCAGACGCGCGTGGAGTGCCTCGTTGCCGTGTTCCGCCGCAAAAGCGAACAGCTCGTCCCGCAGGGCTTCGTCCCTCTCACCGGGTTCAAATGAGGTCAGGCGCATGAGGGAATCGTGGTACATTCCCGTCCCGCCGCAGAGAATCGGCAGCTTCCCGCGCGCGTGGATATCCGCGATTGCTTCCCCTGCCACGCGTGCATAATCCGCCGCGGAAAACTCCGTGTCCGGGTCAATGATGTCGAACAGGTGATGCGGAACGCCGTCCCGTTCTTCCAAAGGGGGAGTAGCCGTCCCGATATCCATACCCCGGTAGAGCTGCATCGAGTCACAGGAAACCACTTCTCCGCCGAGTTTTTTCGCCAAAGCAATGGCAAGTCCCGTCTTCCCCGATGCCGTCGGCCCGAGAATCGAGATTGTCTTGATTTTTGTCATAAATCTACACCAAACTTAATATATCTCTTTGTATATTTCCTATTTTCTTTCTTCTTAGAGCAATTCCAGAAAAGAATGGAAAAGAAAACATGGCGATTCGTAGGGACACGGCGTGCCGTGTCCGTCGATCAATTTGGATAAACGATATTTTGTCAGATAGCCATCCAAATCAAACGTTTTATTTACAAAATTTGCTCTGTTCAAATCCTTTGGCGGACACGGCTCGCCGTGTCCCTACGAAGGATTGGCTCAGTATTGCATATTTTTATGGAATTACTATATAGACTCCAAGAACAAACGGATGGATAAATTGGATATTCAATCGGTTAAGCAACAAATATTCATATTCATTTTATTCAATTTTATAATTGAGAACGCCTGTTGCCTTATAGTACACTGAGTCATTCTTGTAATTCGCATCATTTGAATAATCTCCACTATTGCGAGCTATCAAATAATATTCTCCAAGAGGTAAATTTTCAAAATAACCGTTTCCGGCTCCACCCACAACCTCTTCTACATACTCTGTTCCATCCGTTGTAACCAATCCAACTTCCAATATCAGACCTGTTCTTGAAAAATTTATAGAGTAAGTAAATTTATTGGTTTCATTTGTAATATTTATTTTATCAGGCTTTTTTATTTCTGCACCCGGCTCGAGATCTGTAAATGTTATTCCATTCATCCAAATAGTATCATTGCTGTCTGTTGCAGGTTCTTCTCCGACATTAAAGTTATAAAGATTATATAAATCAGCAGGTATTGAATTCATTGATAACTGTTCAGCTTTACTCAGTTTATTATAGTTTTCAAGCCATTCTATTGTTTCTTGAGACAGGTCTGACTTGCTGAATACTTTATCGTTAAATTGAATTACATCGCTTTTATCAGCAGTAGTTTCATCTTGAACACAACTTGCCATGTTAAGCATACAAACGATTACCAAAACAAGAGTTCTCAGCTTTTTCATACTCTCACCCCTTTTTAAGACGAACGCTATGATTAATGCAGCTATCTTTTTCATCCAGTCACACTCCTTTCTCAAATTCCTGTTTGTTGGTTATACAACAAAATTCGGATACACGACTCCTGCCAGAATAAGCAGCAATGCGATTGATGCAATAATAAGTCCCTTGTTACATACTTTATTATTTTGAATCAATTCTCTAACTCCATGAGCAAAACCGAACACAAAAGCAGCAGGCCAGACAAGCCATGTGAAATAATACAAATAAGCAAATATCTTCATTACTTCTCCCAACAATTCAATCACGCCTCCTTGCTAATCTCTTATTTACCAATCATCTTTCTTGGAGCGATAACGCAAACTCAAATTGAGACTTTATAAATACATAAATAAAAAGGTTTTTGGAAGGGTGCGGGAAACCTTTTTCCTCAAAAAAGGTTTCCCGCGAAAACTCCGTTTTACAATTCGCAGACCTGGTCGCCGTCCTTGGCGATGTAATTCGTCTTCACGCCGATTTCGTTCATCCAGCCCTGCACAACAACCGTCTGCCACGAGTGCGTGTTGTAGCCCTTGCCGGCATCGTTATTCCAGAGCCACGTCGGAGTCGGCCACAGACAGGTTTCGGGCGATACGGCTTCGTAAAACGCGCGGTCACAGCCGTTCTGCCCGTGATGCGCCATCTGACAGATATCCGCCTTCAGCTTTTCCGGCACGAGACGGAGCATCTTCTGTCCGGCTTCCACGCCGCTGTCGCCGGTGATGAGGATTCTCTTGCCGCCGAGCGTTACGGTGAAAACCATCGACGCATTGTTGCAGACGTTGCGGTTCAGTTCGTAGTCGTGCGTGTACAGCACTTCGATATGCGCCGCGCCGATGTCGAATTCGTCCCCGCCGGATGTGAAGCAGACGCGGTCGGCGAATACGGGAAGAAGTTCGGTGAATTCGGTCATGGTGCCTTCCGCGCTCGCGTCCTCACGCGCGAGGAACTGAATCGACGGGAAGTTGAAGCGGATGCAGTCCACGTCCACGGCGTCGGGCATCTCGCGCATGATCTTGAGAAATACGCTGATGTGGTCGTCATGCGGATGTGTCAGGAACCATGTATCGATGTGCGGACGTTCCTGTCCGGTGATGGCGCGGATGGATTCGAGGAAATGGTCGGTCTCCGCCGGGAAACCGCCGTCCACAACGAGGACTTTTCCGTCTTCGGTGGTAATAATAAGGCTGAGACAGATCGTATCCGTCACGGAGCGCAGCATATAAATAGCATTTTTCATGGGGTTTGTCCTTTCTGAAAATGGAAATGAGGGACGCAAAAACGATTCTGCGCCCCGATAGGTCATCATTTCAACTGAAAATCAATCGTCAAACATTTCTTCAAGATTGTCCCAGTCGATATCTTCTTCTGCGATATAGCCGCTTGCTTCAGCTTCAGCAAGTTCTTTGGCTTCCTTCGGCGTAACTTTCGTGTAGTCGGGATCCCACGCCAGAACAAGCCGTTTTACCATTTCATAAGCAAAATTTTTCTCTTCCTCCGGCAGCATTTCCAGAAGCCGGGCAGTTTCCATTACTATTTCAGACACTGTTCGAAAACCTCCTTACTTATAAATATCTCCGCGGTTTCCGATATCAATTACAAGTAAAATTTCGAGTTCTTCTTCCTTACCGTACTTGTAAATAACACGCCATGAGCCAACGCACAGCACTGTATCCCTGCATCGCCTTGATATCTCCTTCAGGAGGTGTCTTGGTCAGCCCGTGAATGGCAGTACGGATTCGTTCCACCGATTTTTTATCCAGTTTACTCAGAAACTTTAAGGCACTTTTGGAATATACAATCTTCATCAAAAAACCTCCGTTTCCTGTTTTCATTATAACAAAGGATTCTCAATTTGTCAACAGAAGATTGTGTCACTCAATAAACATCGCGTCGCCGAACGAGAAGAACCGGTACTTCTCTTCCACCGCCGTTTCGTAGGCCTTCATCATCAGTTCCCGGCTGGACAGCGCAGACACCAGCATCAGCAGCGTGCTTTCCGGCAGGTGGAAATTCGTAATCAGCGCGTCCACCATCTTGAAGCGGTAGCCGGGGTAAATGAAAATCCCCGTATCCGTATCGACCGCGTGCAGAATACCGTTTTCGTCCGACGCGGATTCGAGTACACGGCAGGACGTTGTTCCGACCGCGATGACCCGTCCGCCCGCTGCACGACGGCGGTTGATCGTTTCTGCCGCTTCCTCCGTCACACGGATGTATTCCGCGTGCATTTCGTGGTCGGCGATCTTGTCCTCCTTCACCGGACGGAAGGTTCCCAGTCCGACGTGCAGAAGAACCGGCACGATTTCACATCCCTTTTCGCGGATTTTATCCATCAGTTCGGGCGTGAAATGCAGACCGGCCGTCGGAGCCGCAGCGGATCCCTGATGACGGGAGTACACCGTCTGGTACCGCTCCGGATTGTCGAGCTTTTCCGTGATATACGGCGGCAGAGGCATCGTTCCGAGCAGATCGAGCGCGGCAAAAATGCTGTCCGCGTCCTTTTTGACCGTGAAGCGCACCATCCGGCAGCCGCCTTCGATGACCGAGAGAATCTCCGCTTCCATCACGCCGTCGCCGAATTCGATGACATCGCCGGGCTTCGCACGTTTGCCGGGTCCGGCAAGGGTTTCCCAGACATCCTGTTCGTGCTGACGGAGCAGAAGCAGTTCCACCGGCGCGGTCGATTCCGTGGGGACAGTATGGCCGAGCGATTCGTCAAAACGGAGCTTCCGGTGGCCGATGATGCGCGCGGGAATCACGCGGGTGTCGTTGACAACGAGGGTATCGCCGGTGCGGATATAGTCGAGGATATCGCGGAAAATTTTATGTTCGAGCGAACCGTCGTTACGATGCACCACCATCAGACGGGACGAATCGCGGGGTTCGACGGGGGTCTGTGCAATGCGTTCTTCGGGAAGATTGTAAAAAAAGTCCGACAGGCGCAGGTCGGTCGGGGGAAGACTGTTCTTAATCATTTCAAACCTCGGTCAGATAAGTTTTCGGAAAAATATAGTCGTCTGTGATTGACAAATTTCTTCGTATGTGTTATGATATAATTGATATGTGGGGAAAGGAAATCTTTTTCCCGGCTCCGCATAAACTAAGATAGAGGAGCGTTTCCAATGAGTAGCGTAACCGATCCGGACATCCGCAGTCCCATAGAATTACGCGAAAGGTGAGGAACGCCGAAGATCGCAGATTGACGGGATCTCCGGTCTGGTTCGTTTTCCGAACAGGGTGCGGACTGTCAGGGCACGGTTGTCTGTGCGCTGGAGGGCTATCTGTGTGGATCATCCCCGTTTCCGCAGCGGATGATACTATTATAGTACACAGACAGCCGGTTTTCAACCGGTTTTTCTTTATATCGTTGAAATTCAAAAGAAACGATAAGTTTTATCTGAAAAAGGAGTACCATCATGGGAAAATTCAACAAAGACATTATCTTCAAGGGAGCGGCTACCGCGCTTGTAACTCCGTTCGACGAAAACGGTGCCGTTGACTATAAAGCATTCGCAAAGCTGATTGATTTCCAGATTGACGGCGGCATTGACGCGCTGGTCATCTGCGGTACGACGGGCGAAGGTTCGACCCTGACGGACGAAGAGCACCGCGAGTGCATCCGTTTCTCTGTGGAACATATCGCGGGCCGTGTTCCGGTGATCGCGGGTACCGGTTCCAACGATACCGACTATGCGAACTCCCTGTCGAAGTATGCGTGTGACGTCGGTGCGGACGCGCTTCTTCTCGTTACGCCCTACTACAACAAGGCAACCCCGAAGGGACTCATCAAGAGCTTCCTCGACACGGCGGAAAAAACCGACAAGCCGATCATTCTGTACAACGTTCCCTCCCGTACCGGCGTGAATATCACGATGCCCGTTTACCGTGAACTGGCGAAGCACGAACGCATTGTTGCAGTCAAGGAAGCGTCCGGCAATATGTCCCAGATCGCGGAAATCGCGGCGGAACTCTCCGACGACCTCGCCATCTACAGCGGCAACGACGACCAGATCGTACCGATTCTCTCCCTCGGCGGTCAGGGGGTCATCTCCGTTCTCTCGAACGTGATGCCGAAGGAAACGCACGACATCTGCCAGAAGTTCTTCGACGGCGACGTTGCCGGTTCCCGCGAACTTCAGCTCAAGTATCTCGAACTCATCAACAATCTCTTCATCGAAGTGAACCCGATCCCGGTCAAGACCGCGTGCGGCCTGATGAACCTGTGCAGCGATCTCATGCGTCTCCCCCTCTGCGAAATGGACGACGCCAACAAAGCCAAGCTCGCCGCATCCATGGCGAAGGCTGGGCTGATCTGAGTGGAGTTTCTCGGGGAAGAAACTTTTTGAAAAAAGTTTCTTCCCCGAACCCCATCTTCAAAAACTTTTCATCTGGGAAAAGAAAAATTATACTGCATAAAATACAGGAATACATAATATTATGGAAAAAATCAAAATTCTCCTTACTGGTGCTTCCGGCCGTCTCTGCACCGTCATTGCCAAGCTGACCGAAGGCCGTGACGACTGCGAAATCGTGTGCGGCGTGGACGTCAACGGCGGCACCGCGGCGTTCCCGATCTACACGTCGCTCGATCAGGTTACGGAAACGGCGGACGTTGTAATCGACTGTTCGCACCACACCTTCGCACCGACGCTGGCGGACTACCTCGTCCGCACGAATACCCCCGCTGTCGTCTGCACGACCGGTCACACGGACGACGAAGAGCGCGCGATCCGCGAAGCCTCCGAAAAAGTCGCCGTCATCAAGTCGCGCAATATGTCTCTCGGCATCAACCTGCTGTCCGAGCTGGTCAAGCGCGCCGCGACAGTTCTCGGCAGTGATTTCGACATCGAAATTCTGGAAGCACACCACCGCAACAAGATCGACGCGCCGAGCGGAACGGCTCTGATGCTCGCAGACGCTGCAAAGGAAGCGCGCGACGCAGCAAATCTCGATACGGAATACGTCTACGAACGCGCATCCAAGCGTGAAAAGCGCGGTGACGCGGAAATCGGCATCTCCAGCATCCGCGGCGGCACGATCGTCGGTGAACATTCCGTCATTTTTGCCGGAAACAACGAAGTGCTGACCCTCTCTCACAGTGCGGAAAGCCGCGACCTGTTCGGCACCGGTGCCATCCGCGCGGCTCTGTTCATCGCAGACAAACCGGCGGGCTTTTACACCATGTCCGACGTTATCGCGGAAATTTTATAAATCATTTGTGAGCGCGGGGATTCCTGCGCTCATTTTTCTAATGAAAGGATGTACAATTATGCTGATACCCGGTCTTGTATCTGTAACCTTCCGGAAGCTGTCCCGTACGGAAATTGCGGGGCTGATGGTCAATGCGAATCTGTCCGCGATTGAGTGGGGCGGCGATGTTCATGTGCCGTCCAACGCGGAGAACGACGAAGAACGTGACATTATGCTCACCGACACCATGAATCTGTCCTCGCAGGGGAAGTTCTATATTGCCTCCTACGGGTCATATTTCCGGTGTGAAACCCGTCATTTTGAGGACGATCTGCATATCGCCGCATCGCTGGATGCGCCGAACATCCGCGTCTGGGCAGGCACTCGCGGCTCTGCGGATGCCGACGCGGAATACCGCCAGAGGATCGTGAACAACATCCGCCGGCTGTGCGCTTATGCGAAGGAACACAACATGACCGTCAGTACGGAATTCCACGGCGGCACGCTGACCGACCATTACGAAAGCTGCGTCCGGCTGATCGACGAAGTGGCGATGAACAATTTCTGCACCTACTGGCAGCCGAACCAGTTCCGCGACGAGGACTACAATATCGCTGCGCTGAACGCCGTTCTTCCGTGGCTCTCGAACGTCCATGTCTTCACATGGGCGGGACACAACAAATATCCGCTGATCGACGGTGCGGAACGCTGGAAGCGGTATATCGACATCCTGCGGACGTACGGCGGGACGCATCACATGCTGATGGAATTCGTATGCGACGATACTGTGGAACAGTTCTACCGGGATGCGGAAACCCTGCATGAATGGCTGAAATAAAATTGTAGCAAACATCAAATTTTCACGGATATCTCTTGACTTTTTGTGTGTTTTTGAATATAATAGAATCAGGTATTTACCAGAAATAACTATTTATTAAATTTTATGCAAAAAGGAGTGACATTCATGAAAAAGCATTTGCTGACCGCTTTTTTCGCCATGATTCTTGTGACCGTTCTTGCGCTGTCCGTCGGCGCGGCGGAATGGATCACGAAGGATGTGACCTCCAAGCTCGATGAAGCACCCGACTGGTATGTCGAAGAAGATGCCGTCGAACTGGAAGTCTGGGATATGGGCGACACCAACGCCAACAGCAGCGCGACCGGCGCGGACGGCATCTATCCCTCCGGCTATGTGTTCCTGAAGGCAAAGGGTCTCGGAAACTTTGAAGTCCCGTTTGACGTCAAGGAATCCGGCAATTATCACATCGGCTTTGTGCTGATGGCATGGAAAAAATCCGTTCCACGTTCGACCACGTTCTCCGTGGACGGTGCCGAACCGATTTACGTCTGCTACGACTATGCGGACGAAGATCAGTACTCCGAACAGTTCCTGACCGGCCCGACAATGTATCTTGAAAAGGGCGAACATACCCTCACGCTCGCGCTCGGCGAGGATTTCGATGATACGAACGTGAAGTCCCTGTACTTCGACAAGCTCATCTATGCGCCCGCAGGCGACGTTGAAGCCGGTGCGCCTCTTGCTCCGGCGGACAGCAGTACGTTCATGCCCATGGGCGATGTTCCGGTTGTTTACGGAACTCCCGTGGTGGACGGCGTGGTCAATGCGGACGAATACAAGATGACAGACGCCCGCATCATTGACGCATCCAATGCGACCGCAGGCGGCTGGGTCGGCGAAGTTCCCGCCGAAAACTCCATCGAACTCTACTGTCTCTGGGACGACACCAATCTCTACCTCTCCGGGATTGTGACCGACCCTGCGTTCACCACCTCTACCGACAATGCTTACGACGGCGACAGCTTCCAGGTTTCCCTGAACGTCAGCAACATTTTCGAAACCGTTGACGCTTCCTCCCGCGCGATCTTCTACTCGTGGGGCTTACAGGACGACGGCATGATCGACGTAATCCGTCAGGAATCCGCACTCAACGATACCATCGCCGACACCGGTATGGGGACTGTGACCGACACCGGCTGGGTATTTGAAGTCGCTCTGCCGCTGGAAATTCTCGCGGAAGACGCATCCCTGAAGTCCGGCGAAGACATTGTCATTGAAGCGGGCACCAACATCGGCGGTCTGTTCTGCTACCTTGACAAGGATGATGTTATGACGCTCATCAACGCCTACGCTACCTCCGCGACGGAAACCGTCGGCTGGGACCCGGCTGCACATGGTCTGACCTTCATTCTTGAAGCGAAACCCGCTCCGGAACCCGAACCTGCTCCTGCTCCGGAACCTGAACCCGAACCGGAGCCGGAACCCGTGGCAGAACCCGAACCGGAACCTGCTCCCGAACCGGTTATTGAAGAAATCCCCGAACCCGCTCCGGAAGTCGTGGAAGTGATCGAAGAACCCGCTGCCCCCGCTGTTGTGGAAACCGCTCCGCAGACCTTCGATTTCGGTATCCTCGCGGCGATCTCTGCGATCCTCTCCTTCCTTGGCTTCACGCTCACGAAAAAGAGATAATTTCCCGCAATCCCAAACGGCAGTCTCACCGGCTGCCGTTTTTTCACGCGTTTGTTCAACCCACAGTAGAAAAATTCTAACTGTCTGCGTTATTGCAATCCTCCGGAAAATCCGTATAATAGAGACAGAACCGGTTCCACTTTATTCAAAAGGAGAAACATCATGCAGCTCAATTTAGGGAAAAAAATAAAGACCCTACGCAAACAGCGGAACATCTCGCAGGAAGTGCTCGCGCAGTATCTCGGCGTGACCTTTCAGGCGGTCTCCAAATGGGAAAACGAAACCGCGATGCCGGATATCACCCTCGTCCCCGCCATCGCCGCGTTTTTCGGCGTGTCCACGGACGAACTGCTCGACTTCAACCTGTACGAAATCGAAAAGAACGTCGAAGCCATTGTGGACGAACACAGCAAATACTGGGAGAGCGACAAGGCAAAAGCCGAACAGATTCTCCGCGACGGTCTGAAAAAATACCCCGGCAACGACATTCTGCTGAACTGTCTCGTCGGCGTGATTCCCGTTCCCGAACGGAGCGCGGAAGTCATCGAACTCTGCAAGGCACTCGTGGAAGGCACGCGCTACGACGATGTGAAGTATGACGCGTACCGGATCATGGCGGAAGCGTACAAGGCGAGCGGCGAATACGCCCTTGCAAAGGCGGCGATCGAGGAAATCCCGGAAATCTACTTCACGAAACTGCAGGTCAAGGCGGAACTTCTCGACGGCGAGGATATGTTTGAAGCGGCGGTAAAGCAGAAATCGCTGTCATTCGAGCATCTGCTGACCATGCTCGGCGAACTGTCGGACTACTACGTCGAAAAGGGCGAATACGAGAAGGCACGGATCGAGCTGAGATGCGCTCTCGGCGTGTATGATGCGTTCAAAGAGGACTTTGCAACGAAGTATACCCACAAGCTCTACGACTGCTTCGACGGTCTGCGGCAGGCTCTGGAGGAACATCTCGCGGCAATCGAAGGCAAATAACGCAAAACAGGGACACCAAACGTGTCCCTGCTGTATTTTGTTCACACAACAATGCGGAAGCGGTTTTCGCTCTTCTTCGTCACATGGACTTCCGTCTTCGTGACCTTGCCTTCCGTCTCGATTTCGACATCGTACCAGCCGTAGAATCCGCGGAATGCGCCCCATCCGCCGTCGTCACAGCCGAAATCGGCCTTGGTGTGCCACGTTTCCTTGAACAGCCGCTGAAGCATCGCCACTGCCGGCTTCGGAGTCATGTCAAAGCGCATCAGACCGCCGCGGTAGTAGTTTTCGCCCGCTTTCATATCGCCCTGCGGTGCAAACGCCGCGTAGCCGTCCACGAGGTTCCAGTAAATGACCGCTTCCATCTGCGGGTTCGAGAACCAGAGTTTCATGAGGTACTCGAGGATGTCCGACTGAAGCTGTTCGTCTTCTTCGCTGTCCGTGTAACACGGGATCGTCACTTCCGTGATCTGCTGCGGCAGTCCGAGCAGATTGTAGGTGTTCATGACGTTGTACAGGTGTTCAGGATTGTAGAACGGTGCGGTCACTCTCAGTTCATCCTCGGCGCGGAAGAACATATGGAACTGCATACCGACCGCTTCCACCGGCGCACCCTTCATCAGCGCACGTTCGATCTGCATATAGTACTGCCCTCTCTGATGATTGAACAGGCTCGTCCAGCAGTGCGACGCTTCGTTGATAATCAGTTCGTTGTTCGGGAAATACTTCCGCGCGGTGTTGAAACTCCATTCAACCACATCGGGATCCCAGAAGAAATTCGTCGCGTGACGCTTCTGATCGTACGCATAGTGATGGCCGCAGAACAGCTCGTTCGTCACTTCCCATCCGGGAATGCTGGTACGGTAGCGTTCCGCACATTCCGCCATGCGCTTTTCGAGGTAGTATTTGACCGTGTCCGTGTCCTCGTCCAGCCACATCGGTGCCCAGACATCGTAGTTCAGACAGTGTGCCTTCGGCGTGATCCGCTTTTCTCCGCAGTATTCCACGCACAGGTCGGGTGCGGGACGGCGGTAAATCCTCGGCGAATCCTTCGCAAAGCGCGGCTTGCCCTTCTCGGGTTCCAGATCGCTCCAGTAAAACGGAACCGTTGCGAGGTTGAAAATCCTGTGGAACACGTCGCGGTAGAGGGCGTTCTTTTCTTCGCACTCAAATTCGTCCAGCATGAAGATGTTCGCGCCGTACTTGAAATCGTGGTCACGCAGGTTCACGCGCACCTTCGCGCCGGGGATCGGCTTCCCGGCTTCATCCACAATGCGGAACACCGCCTTCGTCTTGCGGTCGTTTTCGATGGTGTGGTGCAGACGTTCTTCGATCACATCTTCCTGCGCCCGGAAATTTTTCAGCAGAATGTCACTTCGTTCGCTCATGGTGATTCTCCTTTGTTGAGAAATTTTGATGATTCTATTATAATACATTCCGCCGGATTCCGCAAGGATTTTTTTATCTGTTCCGACAATCTCTCCGCCGCATACCCCTGTCAACCTTCCGCCGGATAATCCAACGCTCCGTTTACCTCTCTGGCGAGCGCGTCTATTGTGCGGAGGAGGCTCCTGTGATATAATCATAACCGTAAGGCAGGCCTGCTTGACAAATCATTCTATGAACGAGGTAAAAGTTATGTCAGAACTCAGGATCGGAAAAGCAATCAAGAGACTGCGCCGTGAAAAGGATATCACGCAGGAGGAACTTGCCGCCGCCATCGGTGTGACCGCGCAGGCGGTTTCCAAATGGGAACGTGAAGAAGGATATCCCGATATTACGCTTCTTCCTTCCATCGCCGGATATTTCGGTGTGACTGTGGACACTGTATGCGGGCTGGATACCGAACGGGAAAAGGAAGAGATTGAGAAAATCAAAACACAGGCACTGCAGACATTGGACATTGCGGAACAAGTCAATATTTTCAGACAAGGCTTGGAGAAATATCCACATTCTTATGATTTACAAGCCGAACTGGCATGTGCTCTGCTCGGCTTGAGGGATGATAACCGACAGCAGCATCTGGAAGAATCGATTCGACTCCATGAACATGTTCTGGAACGATGCACCGATCAAAAAATTCGCAGTGATGTACAGGCAAATATCTGTACCGCCTATAACTGGGCCGGATACCATGACAAAGCTCTGAACATGGCGGAATCTCTGCCAAGTCTTTATAAAACAAAGGAAATCGAAATCTGTGAACTGGTCAGCGGCGATGTCCTGATTGACAATATTCAGGACGGTATCCAGCGGTGGATATGGTGTCTCTACTATTGGGTATCCAAAATGTGTCATGCCACCGATCATTACACAACCGATGAAAAAATGGCACTGTATCAGAAGGTCATCAGCATCTATGAAACCATTTATGAAAACCGCGATCATCTGTTCGGATTAAAGCGTATTATCTGCTGTTATCAGGAAATGGCGGAATTCCTTCTGGAAGACGGACGCATCGAAGAATGTATCGCCTGTCTTGAGAAAGCCGTGGAATTTGCCGCTTTATGCGAAGATTATGACTTGCAGAAACAGCCGACCTCTCTCCTAATCAATGCTGTAGACGTCGGCAGCGGCTGGCGCGAAAGTTATAAACAAGCGAAATCCTATCTTCATTACAATCTCACCACAGAATCCCGGTATGACTCTATCCGCGAAACGCCCGAATTCAAAGCAATTCTTGAAAAACTCGTATAAATTCCGCAAGCAATTTCTGTAATATCCCATAACTACAGAAATTCAACCTCCGGTTCACCTTCTCTTTCCCGGCAATGCCTGTACATTGCCGGGATTTCTGTTATAATAGAACCAGAAGCAGACGTCCGCTTACTCTATTCACCAACGGAGGTACCCCATGGAAATGTCCATCGGAACCAACATCAAATCTCTGCGCCAGCAGAAAGCCGTCACGCAGGAACAGCTCGCCGAAGCCATGAACGTGACCTGCGCCGCCGTCAGCAAATGGGAACGCGGCGACACGTTTCCCGACATTACCCTGCTCCAGCCCCTCGCCTACTATTTCGGCGTTTCCATCGACGAACTGATGGGCTACAGCGCGCACAAAGTCGAACAGACCATCGAAGACCTTCTCGAACGCTACCGCGTCCTGTACCGCTCCGATTTCACCGCCGCGCGGGAACTGATCGTGCAGGCTCATGCCGACTATCCGAACGATTACCGCATCATGCACTGCTATATGTGGAACCTCGGCGGCGATTACGCCGACAACGATCCGGGTGTCCTGCTCGAACATAAGGACGAATTCCTCGATATCTGCCGGAAGATCGACGACGGCTGCCGGGATCACAAAATCTGCCTTGACGCATGGAATATGCGCGCGAAACTTCTCTGGGCGGAAGGAAAACCGGAGGAAGCCCTCGAAATCTACCGCACGCATTTCTACAACTGGTACGAAACCGTCGGTCAGAAAAGCGAGCAGCTTTTCGCCAAGAATACGCCCGAATTCCTGTACTGGGTGAAGAAAAATATGTACGAACTCGCGGATTTCGCCGCCGACAAGCTCGTGAAATCCATCTTCTTCGATCCGCAGTTTCCCATGGAAAAACGTGTTGCGGAAGCCGAACAGTACGGCAGCATCGTGCTGACTATCGCCAAGGAAACCGCCGAACCCTTCTTCGCAGTCATTGCCCATTCCCTGTTCGGCAGACTCCAGAACGACCTGCGATACCGCGGCGGTACGGATGCCGATGTGATCCGCATGACGGACAAATATCTTGATGCCACCAGACTTCTCACGGAACTTGCCGAAGGAAATCCCGTCCTCACCGAAACCCTGCACCCACTGCGCGGCAGTAATACCCTCCTGCAATGGACAGTCAATCTCTACCTCAACGCAAAGGGCGGCAGAAACGCCGAACTCCTGAAAAATCCCGAATATGCCGAAATTCTGACCAAATATTGTGAAGAATAAACCCGCACAAACAAAAAAATCCCCCTTTTCAGTCCAAAAGTTTTTGAAAAGGGGTTCGGGGAAAAACTTTTTCCAAAAAGTTTTTCCCCGAAATTCTTTTGCCTTCACTCATTCAATCTTCAGCAGCTTCTTGACGTTCTTGTCGAGGAGCTTTTCTGCCGGCTTGACGATCTTGGCATACGCAGATGCGAGTTCCATCTTGGCGGCACTTGCGTTGGAGGTGTAGGTGTCCACCGGTATGGTTACGGCGAGGATGTCGGTCAGGCTGAACCGGCCGCTGTCGAGGATCAGGTTCAGCATTTCCGCGCTTTCCTGGTCGCGGATGTACTTGAAGTTCAGCGTCGTGTCAACGTATGCCTGACGGAGTTCACCGTAGGAGTACGCGCAGAGGTTTTCGAGAATCACGCCCGTCCGCTGCATATCGGAAGCGGTGATCGGAACGCCGCAGAACGCCGCGTAGCCCGCGATATAGGTCGTGTAGTCTTCCTGCGCTTCGTCATACTTCGGGAACGGAATAATACCGAATTCGGCGTCCATGTCGCGGAGCTTCTTCAGAGAACCGATCGGTTCGAGATAGAACAGCGCGTGGCCGGAGCTGAATACGCCGTGCCATTCGTCCTTGTACTGCGCGATGTTCTGGGTCTTGCCGGAAATGCAGACGAACGTGTTCGCCGGATCGTACATCGTATCCACGATCTTTTCGTAAACCGCGTAGAACCGGTCGTCGGGTGTAACAAGCACCGGAACGCCGTCGTCTCCGCGTTCGATGAAGGTCTCATCCGCCGCAAGAGCGAATGCTGCGGTACAGCCGGTGTAGCAGGTCACGCCGAAGCGGTCGTTGCCGTCCATCACGCCGTTGCCGTCAAGGTCTACCGCAACGGTGGACATATAGGTCTTCATCTGGTCGAGCGTCCATTTGCCTTCGCGGACGAGTTCATACGGGTCGCCCAGAGAGTTTTCGTCGATAATGTTCTTGTTGAAGCCGCACATCCAGTAGGATTCCTTGAACATCAGATGCAGGTCGCCCACAAGGAAGTACTGATAGTCGCCGAACTGAACGTCGGAGAGTGCCTTGCCGTTCCACCACGGATTTTCCAGATTGATCGCCGTGATGTCGTTCACGTTCAGAAGGTTGCCGTTGATCGCAAACGGTGCGACAAACTTCGATTCGTTCCAGAAGCAGTCGTAAGCGTCATCCCCCGCCGCAATGCAGTTGTTCATGTCGGTCGTAACCTGCGAATAGGCGACCATATTTTCGGAAATCTTGATGTTCAGCTTTTCCGCAACCGCCACGTTCCGGTTGTAGATCGCGTCGTTGATGCCTTCGCCGGTCAGTTCTTCCGCCGTCATGAGCGTGTACGCGAAGTTGCTTTCGTTGTTCAGCATGGTGAACGCGTGTCCGCCGTAATCCCCGCCGGGAACTTCCGCGAGAAGCGCGTTCAGTATATCTTCTTCGGTCGTTTCAGCAGCGGTTTCTTCTTCCACAGACGGAGCTGCCGCCGTATCGCCGGATGCCGTACCGTCGTCCGTGGTCGTTTCGGAGCAGGCGGTAAACTGCACCAGCATCAGCGCACTCAGAAGCAGCATGAACATACGTTTTTTCATCATGGGTTCCTCCTTAAAAATTGATGTATAACATTTTTAGGTAATTTGATTATAGCATATCCACAAAAAAATGTCAACAAATTCCGAAAAATATAAACAACATTAAAAAAAGACCGTCCTACAAACGGTCTGCATCCACAATAAGATATTCCTTTCTCGAAAAGGTTTTTGGAAGGGCGGAGTATTTGCTTCGCAAAAACTCCGGGGAAACCTTTTTCCTTAAAAAAGGTTTCCCCGAGAAAAATAATTACTTCTTATTCTTCGTCTTCGCCGTCGAGTTCTTCGAGGTCTTCGTCGTCAACGAGAGGCTTCTGGCAGTTCGGGCAGATGATGTCTTCCGGATTTACGGAATCGTCGAAGAAAATCTTGCCGTTGCAGTGCGGGCAGAGCGCGCAGTAGAATTCTTCGTCGTCATCGTCTTCGTCGTCGCAGTCGCAATCGCAGTCATCGCAATCACAGTCGTCGTCATCGTCGCCGTGGCAGCCGCAGCAGCAATCGTCATCATCGTCGTCGTCATCGTCGATGTCGTAAACGATTTCTTCAACCGCGCCGAGGTCTTCGTCGATTTCTTCGATATAAGCGTTGCAGGTTTCCACCTTCTTGGTGAGTTCTTCGATTTCGTCAGCCATCTGGCCTGCGAGTTCTGCGAGAGCCGCGATTACCTTACCTTCGGAGGTGGTGGTGTCAATGTTCGCGCCGTCGATCAGGCCCTTGATATATGCGCTGTATTCCTTGGATTTCATATTAAATAACTCTCCTTTTGAGGTATTGGATTGGGGAAAACTTTTATATAAAAGTTTTCCCCAAAAATTCATGTCTTATAAACTTAAGCGCGTTCCAGATATTCGGAGGTACGGGTGTCGATCTTGATCTTGTCGCCCTGGTTGATGAAGAGCGGAACACGGAGAACAGCACCGGTTTCAACGGTTGCATTCTTGGTAGCACCGGTAGCGGTATCGCCGCGAACTCCGGGTTCACAGTCAACAACGTCGAGTTCTACGAACATCGGGGGTTCAACTGCGAAGGGCTTTTCCTGATAGGAGTGAATCTTGCAGATCATTTCTTCCTTAACGAACTTGAAGTTTTCGCCGATGAGGTCGCTGCCGATCGGAACCTGTTCGTAGGAATCCATGTCCATGAAGTAGTAAAGGTCGCCGTCATTGTACAGATACTGCATTTCCTTGCGTTCGATACGGGCGTCGTTGTACTTATCGGTGGGGGAGAACGTCTTTTCAACAACCGCACCGGTGATTACGTTTCTCAGCTTGGTACGGACGAACGCTGCGCCCTTCCCCGGCTTTACATGCTGGAATTCGATAACCTGCATGACCTGACCGTCCATGTCAAACGTAATGCCGTTCTTAAAATCGCCTGCTACAACCATAGTAATGAAATATTATCCCGCTTTGTACGGGACAATCTCCTTTCCAAATGAGTGAAATTTATATTCATCTTATTCTATAATATTTTTGCGGATTTTTCAAGAGGATATCCTATATTTTTCAAAAAAATTTTGATTTTTTTTGTGAAAGGAAGGAGCCGTGACTCTTTTGTGACATTCGTGTAGTTTTTCTGTCCGGTTACACCTGTAATTTTTCCACAAATATCGTTGACAAAAACTGTAGAATATGCTATAATGCTTTCGTGTGTATCCATTAATAAAATATTTACATATCGAGGTTTGTTATGAAAAGAACCCTCTCTCTGGTCCTTGCGATGCTGATGCTCGCAGCGACCGCTATGACGTCCTGCTCGGAATCCACCGAAAATGCGGAAACCACCGCAGGCACCACCACCAATGCTCCCGTTGCCGGTGAAGAAACCGTTGCGGAAGAAACCGAAGAAACCCGTCCGACTGCCAATGTTCCGGCAGACTCCAACTTCGACGGCTACACCTTCACCATCCACTGCTCTTCCAACAGTGAATACGGCGTGATCCAGAACGACTTCGCCGCAGAAGAACTCACCGGTGAAGCCATCAACGACGCAAAGTTCAACCGTAACGTAGCGGTCGGCGAAAAGCTCAACGTCAAGGTTATTACTCAGGAAGCATCCGCAGCCGGCGAAGGTAACGGTTACAACGAAATCTCCCGCGACGTTCAGGCAGGTACCGCTTCTTTTGACCTCGCTACCGCGTGCGGCTACTCCACCTCCAAGCTCTCCATGAACAACTTCCTCATGGACATCGGCACGGTGCCCTACATTGATCTCGGCGCAGAATGGTGGGATCAGGTTGCCAACAAGGACCTCAAGGTTCTTGACCAGCTCTTCTACACCACCGGCGACATCACCGTGAGCGACAACGACGCGACTTACTGCGTCATGTTCAACAAGAACCTCATCACCCAGTACGACATGGAAAACCCCTACGAAATGGTTGAAAACGGCACCTGGACGGTTGACAAGTTCATCGAAATGGCTTCCGCTGTTTCCCTCGACCTCAACGGTGACGGCCTGTTCGATACCAACGACCGTTACGGCGTTCTCGTATGGGACGATACGATGATGGGCGTTGTCAACTGCTCCGGCGAAAAGTGCGCGACCGTCAATGAAGAAGGTCTCATCGAACTGACCCTCAACACCGAAAAGACCATCAACATCCTCGACAAGTTCTACTCCTTCGCACAGAACAAGGAAATCGTTTACGCTTACCAGAGAGCAAACTGGAACGACTCCCTCCTCGTTACCATGTTCAGCGGCGACCAGTCTCTCTTCCTGACCCAGCTCATCCAGCTCGTTCCGAAGATGCGTGAAATGGACTCCGACTTCGGTATCCT
This sequence comes from Oscillospiraceae bacterium, assembly GCA_015065295.1. Taxonomy (GTDB): domain Bacteria; phylum Bacillota; class Clostridia; order Oscillospirales; family CAG-272; genus UMGS1696. The sequence continues at coordinate 2,725 of SVQN01000020.1, read as the reverse complement.
TCCCTACTTCAAGTATGACGAAGCACAGCAGAACTACTACACCACCATCGGTTCCTGGCACTCCGTCTTCGTATGCGTTCCGAACGGTCAGAAGGATGCTGAACGCACCGGTATCATCACCGAAGTTCTCGCAAGCGAATCCTACGACCTCACCGAAGCATACTACGACAAGACTCTGAAGGGCAAGACCACCCGTGACGAAGAATCCTCCGCAATGCTCGACATCATCTTCGCCAACCGTGTCTACGACCTCGGCTGGTACTTCCAGTTCGGCGGCTACAACGAAGGCGTTATGAACCAGTTCCGTAACTACAAGAACGAATTCTCCTCCATGTACAAGACCTCCGAAAAGGCTGCAAACAAGGTCATCGACCGCACCAACAAGGCCTTCATCGAAGCCAAGGAAGCCGCAAATCCGTAAGGGAATTAAAATATTCTTTTCTCGGGGAAGAAACTTTTTAAAAAAGTTTCTTCCCCGAACCCCATCTTCAAAAACTTTCCGACAAAAAATATATACAAAGAAAGTGCAGATTTGAAGTTACAAAACGTCCGTGAACCGGTTGAAATTTTGTAACTTCAAATCTGCACTTTCTTTGTCTCGTTTATAGAGGAAAGTTTTTTGGAAAGGGTTCGGGAAAACCTTTTTCGCAAAAAGGTTTTCCCGAGAAAAAATTCACTTACTTCACAGGCACCAGAAGTTCCTTGCCGCCCATGTAGGGACGGAGGGCTTCCGGAATCTTGATGCAGCCGTCGGCGGTCAGGTTGTTTTCGAGGAACGCGATGAGCATTCTCGGCGGAGCTACGACGGTGTTGTTGAGGGTCGTTGCGAGGTACTTCTTGCCGTTGCCGTTGACGCGGATGCGGAGGCGGCGTGCCTGAGCGTCACCGAGGTTGGAGCAGGAGCCGACTTCGAAGTACTTCTTCTGACGCGGGGACCACGCTTCGACGTCGCAGGACTTCACCTTGAGGTCGGCGAGGTCGCCGGAGCAGCATTCGAGCGTGCGTACCGGGATATCGAGGGAGCGGAACAGGTCAACGGTGTTCTGCCACAGCTTGTTGTACCACATCATCGCGTCTTCCGGCTTGCAGACGACGATCATTTCCTGCTTTTCGAACTGGTGGATGCGGTATACGCCGCGTTCTTCGATGCCGTGCGCGCCCTTTTCCTTGCGGAAGCAGGGGGAGTAGCTGGTCAGCGTGTACGGAAGTTCCGCTTCGGGGATGATCTGGTCGATGAACTTACCGATCATGGAGTGTTCGGACGTACCGATGAGGTAGAGGTCTTCGCCTTCGATCTTGTACATCATCGCTTCCATTTCCGCAAAGCTCATAACGCCGGTAACAACGTCGGAACGGATCATGAACGGCGGTACGCAGTAGGTGAAGCCGCGGTCGATCATGAAGTCGCGTGCGTAGGAAATTACAGCGGAGTGCAGACGCGCGATGTCGCCCATGAGGTAGTAGAAACCGTTGCCGGCAACACGGCGCGCGGAATCGAGGTCGATGCCGTTGAAGCGTTCCATGATGTCGGTGTGGTACGGGATTTCAAAATCCGGAACCACGGGTTCGCCGAACTTTTCGATTTCCACGTTTTCGTTGTCGTCCTTGCCGATCGGAACGGACGGGTCGATGATGTTCGGGATGACCATCATGATGGACTTGATCTTTTCCGCAAGTTCCGCTTCCTTCGCTTCACATTCGGCAAGGCGCGCGGACTGTTCGTTGACCTGCTGCTTGACCTTTTCGGCTTCTTCCTTCTGACCCTTCGCCATGAGGCCGCCGATCTGCTTGGACAGCTTGTTGCGGTTGCCGCGGAGAGCGTCCGCTTCCTGCATGATGGCGCGGTTTTCCGCGTCAAGCGCGATCACTTCGTCCACGAGCGGGAGCTTGTGATCCTGGAACTTATTCTTGATATTCTGACGAACCACGTCCGGATTGTCGCGTAAGAACTTAATGTCTAACATTGTTTTTCTCCTTTGAAAATTTTCTTTTCGCGGGGAGGAACTTTTTGAAAAAAGTTTCCTCCCCGCACCCCTCTTCAAAAACTTTCATACAAATGGATTTGACAAGGTGCAGTGCAAATTTGACAAAAAATCTGCACATACTTTGTCATTCTACCCAGTTTGAAAGTTTTTGGGAAGGGGTTTGGGGAAACCTTTTTTCCAAAAAAGGTTTCCCCAATAAAAAAACCTCTCATCCCGAATATGGGACGAAAGGACTCCGTGGTGCCACCCAAATTGCCGCAAGTTGCTGCGGCCGCTTTCCGTGCGGTAAAGGGCACGAGCCTGCATCATTCGGAAAGTGGATACTTCGTCCACCGCTGCCGGGTTCCACCCTTCCGGCTCTCTGAAAACGGTTTCTGACAAAGATGGTTTTCGTCACCACGATGCTTTGTATTCCTCCGTAATTATAGCAGATTCCCGGCGGAATTGCAAGGCTTTCCCGAAAATTTATGCAACAAAAAACCAGAGTCTGGCGGACTCTGGTTTTTCGTTTGTTTAGTAGCTTAAGTTAACGTTAACTTATCTCTTCTTGGAGAGAGCGTAGCCTGCTGCGGAAACGAGTGCTGCAACAGCTGCGATTACGCCAAAGTCGAATGTCTGAGCTGCTTCTTCTTCGGTTTCTTCTACAACTTCTTCAACAACGGGTTCTTCTACAACAGTTTCTTCTACAACTTCTTCAACAACAGGTTCTTCTACTACGGGTTCTTCAACAACAGGTTCTT
>SVQN01000019.1 GCA_015065295.1 Oscillospiraceae bacterium | reverse complement strand
GTACGACGAATTCATGAGCGACATTTCGCTCAACTCCAATCTCCGGTTCATGCTGGCGGGGGACTACTTCATTGATATGCTCCGCTGCACGCACTGTCTGGTCATGAACAAGGGGATGTACACCGATATGTACGGCGATCCGGAAGATGTCTACGCGATGGTTCTGAATAACGAATGGACGCTTGACAAATTCCGTGAACTGGAAGAAAACTGCTACCTCGACCTCAACGGCAACGGGGCGCACGATGTGAACGACCAGTACGGCCATGTGGCGTTTGAATTCTGGGGACCGATGATTCCGTGGCTGATTTCCGCCGATCCGGGATTCATTGACCGCGGGGAAGACGGCTATCCGATCATCACGGTGAACAACGAGCGTTCGGTTGCACTGACCGAAAAGCTGAACGCGATTCTGAACAACGACGCGGCGGGGATCAACCTGACCGGCGGCGACGAAGCGAAGACGGAAGCGATCTTCCTGGAAGGACGTTCGCTGTTCCTGGGTTATCAGAGACTTGCGTCTCTGGAAAACGCGTCCTTCCGCGATGCGGAAATCGACCTGGCGGTTCTGCCGTACCCGAAGCTGGACGAACTTCAGAAAAATTACGTTTCCTCGACGCACGACACGGCGGAACTCGGCTTCATTCCGGTAGCGGTTCCGTATGAACGTCTGGACTTCATCGGCACGGTGCTTGAAGTCCTCTGCCGCGAAACCTACACGCAGGTTCTCCCGGAATACTACGAATCCTCGCTGAAGATCAAATACACCCGCGACAACACGTCCGCACAGATGATCGACATCATCCACGACAACCACGGCAACGGCTTCGCGCTCGCCTTCTCGAACGGTCTGTCCGGCGTTCTTCTTGCGAACACGTTCAACGCGGCGATTTCCGCGAACTCCACGGACTTCGCTTCAAAGTACAAGTCCCTCGAGAAGCCCTCGAGCAAGCTCCTCGAAAAAATGATCGACAAATGCGAAGACATGATCGCCGAAAAGGGCGGGCGGTAAAATAGAGTTTCTCGGGGAAAACCTTTTTGAGGAAAAGGTTTTCCCCGAACCCCTTTCCAAAACCTTTTTGGGCAAATAAGACTGACGAAGTACGGCTGAAATTTTTGGGCGGTACTTTTATTTTGGGATTGACAGATGATTTTTTTTGTGCTATACTGAATTCACGGCAGGGGACGGCACCCATTCCTAAAAAACTGCGCCGTATTCAATTTTATCTCATCGAAAGGGGAGGACACCCATCACAAAAAACGTGAAAATGATTCGTGTATTCGATGAAGCTGGAAACGAAGTCAATCCCACCTACCCGAAACGGGCGCGTGGGTTAGTGAAACAGGGACGGGCACGCTGGGCAGACGATGCAGACGACGTGATCGTTCTCACATCCTATATACGAGACATGGAAACAGCGTATCCGTCCGATCAGAATCATATATTGGAGGATACAGAAATGTTTGAAGATACCAACGGAAACGAAGAAATCATCGAAACCGCAGAAGAAACCGAAACCATCGAAGAAACCGAAACCATCGAAGAAACCGAAACCATCGAAGAAACCGGTCTTCCGCTGAAGGAGGAACTGAACCGGCTGTACGGCATTCTCGAAAACATCGACAAAATGGCGATGAACGTAAGCTGCATGGGTCTGTCCCTTCCGGAAGACATGAACGGCATGGACAACGAAGGGGTACTGGCGGTCGCCGATGCGATCATGTCGGAAAGCACCCGTCTCCGCCTTCTCGCGGAACAGTATACGGCGATGCGTACGCAGACCATCAGCCTTATCAACAAGGTCAAGGACGATGCGAAACCGAAATGGGTACCCAAGCCGGACGGTTTTGACGAAGAAGCTCTGATTGTTGAGCAGATCAATATGAACATGGCATCGCACAAAACGATGTGTCAGTACCTGAACGATCAGCTTCGCTGTTCCAGAATTGGCATGGACGAATACCGTGCCGAGATGGAAAAGGTGCAGAGCGTTTTCGATTACCGTATGGATCAGCTTCGCAGTGCGCTGAACGCGCTGAAGCAGGGCGAATAATTCAAACATAGCCGCAGTCCCATAAATCCGAGAGGAGTACCGGAAGGTATTCCTCTTTTTTTGTGAAAATCAAGAACCGCTTGCTTGACAGCCGCCCGGTTTTATGCTATACTGAACCTGTGGCAGGGGACGGCACCCATGACAAAAAACCGCGCCGCGTACAATAGAACAGTTCAGTCATCGAAGGGGGAGGACACCCATGACAAAAAACGAGATGATCCGCGTATTCGATGCAGACGGAAACGAAATCGGACAGACCTACCCGAAACGGGTGCAGGGTCTGATAAAAAAAGGACGGGCACGCTTCACCGACGACAGCGAAACCGCCATCGTCCTGACCGATATGACCAACGAGAATACGGAAGCGTGTCCGCCGACAGATAAATCGGAGGAAATAAAAATGTTTGAAGATACCAACACCGCAGAAGTTCTCGAAACCATTACTCACGCAGAAGAAACCGTGACCGGAGAAATCCCGGAAACCATGCCCGAAGAACTGCGCCGCCTGTACGACAAGCTCGACGATATCGACGATGAGATCAGATATCTGAATAAATATATCCCTGTCGAACCGCCGGAAGGGTCTTATGAAAACAATGAACTTGCGACGATTCTCGCTGCGGAAACCAAGCGGTTGGAGAATATGCTCGACAAGTGGGGCAATATCCGTGAGGATACCGTTCACATGATCGAAGCGTACAAAAAGGAACACGCGCCGAAGGAAAATCCCGCAGAACATTATGTCCGGGATCAGATCGACTTCATCAGCAACGAACTCAAAGGCGCGATTGATAAGCTCACGGAGCGGTTCGTGAACGACGACATCGACGACAACGATTATCGCGGACGGATGGAAGTTCTCACCGAAACCGCCGATGCGCGTATCGCAAACCTTCTCGGTAAAACCAAGTAATCTCAAACAATAGCAAAAGACGGACGTACCCGACCGGTACATCCGTCTTTTTGAATTTGCTTTAGTTATGACCGTATGCGTCAACGTCAAGACCATCGAGTACACGGGAGGTGTCGTTGATGACCTTTTCGACGAGGTCGTTTGTGGTGTAGAATTCGCCGGTGCCGTTGACCACGACGAAAATCTTACCGGTGCTGAGCTTGTCGGTGGAGCTTGCGTAGTATTCGTAGAACTTGTACTCGAACTCGTCACCGTCGGTGTTTTCGTACGTCATCGTGAGAACGAGACGGTTGTCGTCCGACATCAGAGCCGCGCGGTCTTCTGCGGAGAGAAGCGCGTATTCCTGATTCGTGATATTCAGCATCGTCTTGTAGTATTCACGGAAGTTCTTGACTTCGGCGTTCGGAATTTCCACGCCGCTGTTCATTTCCTTGACGTCCAGAAGCGGGTTGACATTTTCGTCCACGCTGTGCGACAGACGGAAGTCAACGTCCACGTCCGCACCCTTCAGCGTGATGCGCGCAACTTCGGTGATGTTGACAAAGAACGGGGTCGGGAAAATCCATGCGAACGTGTCGTCGGACAGCCATCCGAGCTTTTCGTTCGATACCTTGCAGATGATGTTGTAGCCGAACAGGTTCGAGGTCGCGTAGAACGTGCCGTCCTTCTGTTCTTCGGAAGCGAAGATGAAGAACTGATAGTCTTCAAACGTGTACGCGATCGTGTACGCCGGTTCTGCCAGACCGTACTGTTCGAGTTCCTCGTCGGTCGGCATGAAGCATTCGACGGAATCGCCTTCCAGAGCGATGAAGTTGTACAGAATCTGGAAGTACAGGTTGTCGTTCGCTTCGTAGTAGACACCGTCGCCGCCGCCTTCCGGAAGCGGGTAGGTCATCTTGATTTCGGTGATCGCGTCCGGATTCTTCTTCTGATCGTCCGGTACACGGTTGATGTGAACGAACAGGTCTTCGCCGTGCCATACGGAGAAGTTGTCCGCGAAGAAGTAGTCGTTCTGGGACATACCGGCGGTCAGCAGGGGCTTCAGAAGCACCTTTGCCGGCTGGAGAATCGTGTCCGCGATCGTGTTGCTGACGATATACGCCGCGTCACGGTCTGCGTACTTGACATAGTAACCGCCTTCGGTCACGAGTGCGTCGCCGACGTACATCGTGAACTTTTCGCCGAGGGTGGAGGTCACCGTCCACGAAGCCTGCGGATCGTCAAGACCGTATTCCGCGAGCTGTTCGGGCGTCAGATCGGTCGCCACACGCATCATCGCGGTCGGCGTACCGGAGGAAACGACCAGACTGGAGAAAATTTCGGGGTTGAAGGTCAGACCGGGGCATCCTTCGAGCTGGAAAGCGTCGGACGCATCGCGGTAAACCTTGTAGCCGCCGAATTCGTTCGTGACTTCAATGGACTGAATTTCCGAACGTTCGAGCGGATCGAAAATATAGATGTTGGTGGTCTTCGCCGTCACCTGAACTTCGCCCGGAAGCAGCTCCTGCGTTACCGTGCCGTCATCCTCAACCGCAGTCAGCGGACGGATTACGGCAAAATACGCAATCACCATGACAACGAACAGCACACCGAAGATAATAATCAGTTGTTTCTGTTTCTTAATCATATCAAAAACGTCTTTCTTAGTGAAAAATTTATCGGGGAGAGACTTTTTACAAAAAGTCCCTCCCCGAACCCCTCTTCAAAAACTTTTAAACGAATAAACAGACAATGTGCAGTGCAGATTTATAATGAACAATTTGCACATACTTTGCCAATCCATATAGGGTAAAGCTTTTTGAAAGGGGTTCGGGGAAAACTTTTTCTCGAAAAAGTTTTCCCCGAGAAACACAATTTCTATCAGCTGTGCTTACGCTTGGTCATAACCACTGCACCGGCGATGCCGAAGATTGCCGGGAGAACGGTGGTCATAGCCACGGTCCAGCGGTTCGATTCCGCAGTGGTGATGGTGATTTCGTCGTCGTCGAACGGCTTGCGTTCGAGCTTGGACAGAACGCGTTCACGGCCGATCGCCTTCATTGCGGAGCCGATGATGTCGTCGTTTGCGTAGGCGTTGGATTCGAGGTAGCTGCCGGACGCGAAGCTCGGGGAACCGGCTGCCATGACGTAGGAGTAGTAGTATTCGTTGTCAACGATTCTGGTTTCGCGGGAGATGGTCATCAGGTTGTAGGAGTCGGTACCGGTTACGATGCCGCCTTCCATCTGTTCGGCGGTGTCATAGGACTTCAGAACCGGAGAAACGTCGCGGGAGCCGTTCAGACCGCCGCCGTTTTCCCACAGAATGTCGATCGGAGCTGCCTTGCGGATGATGGTCTTCGGAGGCGTTGCGAGTTCGTTCAGGTCGCTGTAGATGGACGCGCCGAGAGTATCCTTCTGGTATTCCGCGATGATGGAGTAGCCGTCCACGGACATGGAGTGCTCGGTGTCGCGGATGGTGGTGTCCGCAATGTAGGAAATGCCCCATTCTTCGAGGAATTCGTTCAGGTTGGTCAGCTTGGAGACGTTTTCGGGGGATTCAAAGACGAGGAGAGCCGCGTAGTTGTCGAGCAGCTTGTCGATCTTTTCGATTTCGTTCTTGGCAGCGTCTTCCGCTTCCGCACCGATGAAGTCGTAGATCGGGTCGTAGATGACGAGGATACGGCAGTCTTCGCTCAGTTCTTCCTGCGCGAGGTTCACGGGAGTAACTTCAAAGCCGTTGTCGTAGAACTGCTGCATCAGGTAAGCCGCACTGCCGAGGTCTTCGCCGTGCTCGGTCGTGAAGGAAACCACCGGACGTTCGGTCTGCGTTACCTGCATGATACCGGACATCATCTTGTTTTCACCGAAGTATGCCCATACGGTGGACGGGTCGGCAGGATCGCTGAAGCTGAAGAATGCTTCGGCAGCAAATACACGGACTTCACCGTTGCTTTCCACAACAACGGAGTCGGTGTCGATGTCGGTCGCCGCAGTCTGGTAGAAGTCACGGAAGAAGGACGGATTCTTGAGAACGTCCACACATTCGACATGAACATTCTTGAACTCTTCTTCGAGCTGGAGCGCGGTCGTGTAGATGTACTTCATGTAACCGGAGTTCTGACCGGTCATGAGAACGTCGGGTTCGCTTGCAAAGTAGATGTTCACTTCGCTCTTGATGTCGGACATGATTTCCTTCGCTTCGTCGGACAGCGTGAAGAGCTGTTCTTCGGTCATGTCAATGTACCACATATACTTTCCGGCAAGAGCGGTGAAGATGATGTTGAAAATTACGACAATTGCGATGAACGCCGCAGTGAACGCCGTCGCAACGGAGCCGTACTTGAATTTTCTGCTTCTGAGGTAGGTGTTGTTTGTCATCGGGGTTCCTCCGGATTACGCATAGCGTCTTCTCTCGTAGATGCGGACGGACAGGAAGAGGAAGACCGCGGTGATCGAGAGGTAGTAAACGGTAGCGGCAATGTCAAAGATGCCGTTGGTGAAGTTGACGTAACGGGAATAAACGGAGATCCAGTTGAGGATGTAACGGATGAAGTAGGTGTCGATCAGGTTGTTGAAGATCGCCGCAACGGCAAAGCCGAGCAGAATCGCCATGGTACCGATGGACGCGGTCACGGTGCTTTCGGTGAGGGTCGATACGAAAATACCGACGGAGATGAAGCACATACCGATGAGGAGCATGGCAATCAGACAGCCGACCGCCTTGCCGACGTTGGGTTCACCGTAGCCGAAGAGGGGGAGATAGTAGAGGCAGCTTACGAGAACGGTGCCGGCGAACATGGTGAACGCCGCGAGGAACTTTGCCATAATCATCGAGGTGATCGAGATCGGCGCGGTCAGGAGAAGCTGTTCGGTACGGGTTCTGCGTTCTTCCGCGAAGGTACGCATGGTGAGCAGGGGAACGATAACGATGTAGCCGAAGATCATCAGCTGGAAGTAGCCGGAAACGTCAGACGTACCGGACTGGAGCGTACCGACGGCGAACATGAAACCGGATACGGCAAGGAACACCGCGATAAACACATATCCGAGCGGGGTCGTGAAGTACCCGCGCATTTCTTTCTTGTAAATAGCTAACATAAACTTTGTCAATCCATTTCGTTTAAAAGTTTTTGAAGATGGGGTCCGGGGAAGAAACTTTTTTCAAAAAGTTTTTTCCCCGGGAAAATAATTCCTTATCTTCCCATGTCCATGATCTTGATGAAGACTTCTTCGAGGTTCATGCCGAGAGGTTCCATGCCGATCATGGGGTAGTTCTTTTCGCTGAGTGCGTAGAAGACGGGCTTGCGGACGTCCACGCCCTTTTCCGCTTCCACGATGTAGGTGTAGCTGTCGAGTTCGCGTTCGCCGGTCAGTTCCACGGAGATGACGCCGGGGATGTCCTGGAGAATCGACTGGATTTCTCTCTGCGGACCGCAGATTTTCAGGCTGTAGCGGCGGTTTTCTTCCACCACGCGGGTGATATTTTCCGTGCGTTCGTCCGCGATGATCTTGCCTTCGTTGATGATGATGATGCGGTCGCAGACAGACTGGACTTCGGACAGGATGTGCGTCGAGAGAATGACGGTGTGGTTCTGACCGAGGTTACGCATCAGGTTGCGGATCTCGATGATCTGTTTCGGGTCAAGACCGACCGTCGGTTCGTCGAAAATAATGACCGGCGGGTTGCCGACGAGTGCCTGCGCGATGCCGACACGCTGCTTGTACCCCTTCGACAGGTTCTTGATGAGACGGTTCTTCACGTCTTCGATCTTCGTTACCTGACGGATTTCCGCGAGATGACGTTCGCGGTTGAGCTTGCAGCCCTTGATTTCGTACACGAAGTTCAGATATTCGTTGACGGTCATGTCGAAATAGAGCGGGGGCTGTTCCGGAAGGAAGCCGATCAGCTTCTTCGCTTCGTTCGGGTTTTCGAGAATGTCAATGCCGCCGACCTTCGCTTCGCCCGACGTGGACGACAGATAGCCGGTCAGAATGTTCATCGTGGTCGATTTGCCCGCGCCGTTCGGCCCGAGGAAGCCCACGATTTCGCCCTTGCCGACCTTGAAGCTGATGTCGTCAACGGCAAATTTGGTGCCATAGTTCTTTACCAGATTGTTTATTTCAATCATACGGATACTCATTTCTTCCGATTTTGGATGGATCGGATGTACTTTTTTGTATTTAGTAGATTATATCACAGAATTATAAATAAATCTTGAACAATACCACATTTATGGATGGTTTATGTGATTTTTACATGAAAATTAACCAAAGATTCCTTGAAAAGAGACAGGTGTCACCCGTCACAGAATCCCGATGCCCGCCCCGTGAACGCCGCGTTTTCCGCCGGTCGCACGATGGGAATAATAGACATCGCTCATGCACATCGTACAGTCGGGCGAAATGTCGATCTTTTCCGCCGCAATCCCGGCATCCCCGAGAATTTCCGCGTTCATCGATGTGAGATTTGCGTGATGCTTTGCCTTTCCGTCCGGGATTGTGATATGCCTGCCGGCAAATTCCGTTCCGCAGAGTCCGCAGACCGTTTCGTAAAAATCTGCGCCGACTTCGTAACAGCAGTACCCGATGTGCGGCCCGATTGCCGCCCGGATCGTCGGACGTTCACAGCCGAGCGATTCCATCACCCGCACCGCTTCCGCCGCAATCCCCGCAACGGTCCCGCGCCATCCGGCATGAACCGCCGAAACGACCGGATTTCCGTCCGCACGCAGCCCGGCAAGCAGGATCGGCACACAGTCCGCCGCCCGCGCAACCGGAATTACCCCGGGGTCAGCGGTCACAAACCCGTCCCCGTCTTCACCGCGCGGAATCGAATACCCTTCTCCGGCATTCTCCCGCGTCAGGACGCGCACCTTCGCCGAGTGAATCTGATGCAGCGTCACCGTCGCGCCGCCGCCGTATACGCCGCCCGAAATTGTCCGCGCGAAAATCTCGAAATTCTCCCGTACAATGTCCGCAGAATCCCCGAGATCGTGCGACAGATTCAGCGACGCCGTGTGGGGAAGCGTACTTTTTCCGCCGAAACGGGTCGAAAACCCGTGGAAAATCCCCGGAATTTCATCAATCAGCGAAGACTTCCGCAAAATACCGTCCGCATAAAACATAACATTCAATCCTCAGAAAAACAAAAAATCCGCAAACCGCCGAAACGAACAGTTTGCACCCAACTTTGTCAACACATTTGTTTAAAGTTTTTTGGAAGGGGTTCGGGGAAACCTTTTTTTCAAAAAAGGTTTCCCCGAGAAAAATCCCAATTACTTCAGTTCAATCACGGATTCGTCCCACATTTCGGGGGCATCGTAGCCGAGGAAGTTGACGACAGTTGCCGCTACGTTGGAGAGACCGAACTTGCCGTCTGCCTTTACGGTGTACGCGTCCTTGGCGACGTTGTCGTAGATGATGAACGGTACGGGGTTCAGGGTGTGGCTGGTCTTGGACTTCATGGAGCCGTCCTTGTTGCGCTTGATGCCGCCGGTCTTCTTGTCGAGTTCGGCCATTTCGTCCGCGTTGCCGTGGTCGGCGGTGATGAGAGCTACTGCGCCTGCCTTGTCAACTGCTGCGAGAATGCGGGCGAGCTGGAGGTCGAGGGCTTCCACGCCGCAGATGGTTGCTTCGAGGCTGCCGGTGTGACCGACCATGTCGCCGTTCGGGAAGTTCACGCGGAGGCAGTCGTACTTGCCGGATTCGAGAGCCGCGATGAGACGGTCGGTGATTTCCGCACACTTCATCCACGGACGCTGTTCGAAGGGAACGATGTCGGACGGGATTTCTTCGTAGGTTTCGAATTCGTCGGAGAACTTGCCGCTGCGGTTGCCGTTCCAGAAATAGGTAACGTGACCGTACTTCTGGGTTTCGGAGATCGCGTACTGGTTGATCTTCATGTCCGCGAGATATTCACCCATGGTGTTGGTGATTTCCGGCGGGGAAACGAGATACTTGGACGGAATGTGGAGGTCGCCGTCGTATTCGAGCATACCTGCGTAGGTAACGGCGGGAACTCTCTTGCGGTCGAACTTGTCGAAGTCTGCGCCGCCTTCGAATGCCTTGGAGATTTCGATCGCACGGTCGCCGCGGAAGTTGAAGAAGATTACGCTGTCGCCGTCTTCAATGGTGCCGACGGGAGTACCGTTTTCTGCGATAACGAAGGGCGGGAGGTCCTGGTCGATTGCCTTGGTTTCGGTGCGGAGGGTTTCGATGGCTTCCTTTGCGGATGCGAACATACGGCCTTCGCCGAGAACGTGGGTCTTCCAGCCGAGGTCAACCATTGCCCAGTTTGCTTCGTAACGGTCCATGGTGATGACCATACGGCCGCCGCCGGACGCGATCTTGATGTCGCAGGTGTCGTCGGAAAGTTCTGCAATATATGCTTCAAAGGGTTCAACGTATTCAAGTGCGGAGGTTTCACCAACGTCACGGCCGTCAAGAAGAATGTGAACGCGGATCTTTGCAACGCCTTCTGCCTTCGCCTGAGCGAGCATTGCCTTCAGGTGGTCGATGTGGCTGTGGACGTTGCCGTCGGAGAACAGACCGAGGAAGTGAAGGGTGTGACCTGCCTTTGCGCCGCCGATGAGGGTCTGCCAGGTTTCGGAAGCGAACATCTTGCCGGATTCAATGGAAGCGGAAACGAGCTTTGCGCCCTGTGCGAACACCTGACCGGAGCCGAGTGCGTTGTGACCGACTTCGGAGTTGCCCATGTCGTCGTCAGAAGGAAGACCAACCGCGGTACCGTGTGCCTTGAGAGCAACGGTGGGGTAGTTAGCCATCAGCATATCGAGCGTGGGGGTGCGGGCGAGCTTGACTGCGTTTGCTTCGGTATCGGGAGCAATGCCGATACCGTCCATAACGATGGTCAGAACCGGACGAACGCCGGAGAAACCGTTGTGAGGAGTAAGAGTTTTCATAGGTTTTTGATTCCTTTTATATATAAATTAAATTTTTGGCATAATTGATGCTGGAACAGCATTTACGGCATAGTTAATGCTGGAACAGCATTTACTTGTTTATTCGGAGACCGCGGGATTCACATCGTCCCAGAGGTTGAAGATATCCAGCCCGTCGGCGAGTGCCATCCGGTATGTCTGCCCCGTGCCGGAGCGGACATAGCCGTTATAATAGGCAATGCAGGCAGAGGAATGTTCCACCATAAAGCGGTTGCGTTCCTGCATACAGGTGTCCGTGTAAAAGTCGGCGAGATAGAACACCTGATCGGCGCGTCCGAGAAGTTCCTTGTACCGGCGGAGATGTTCCATATAATCGGGCATTCCTTCCCACCGTGCCGTCTGGTCGCGGCAGGGGAGTGCGAGAATCAGCTTGATGCTGTCGTCGAACCGTGCGGCGCGGAGAACTTCCGTTTCCGCCAGCATATCGAATCCGAGCGTACCGCCCGCCATAAAATAGCGGTAACCGGCATGGTAAAGCTGCATGATGCGGGCATCCACGGCGGCGATGAGGTCGTCCCGGCGATGCGCGGCGATGAAGCGGTGACCGGTAAAGCAGCACGTCCGGTCGCGTAAGCCGCAGGGGAAAAAATCGGGCATGACGTCCATAAGACGATGAAACCTCCGGAGAACAAGTTGACTATCGGCGGCGGATGTGGTATGATGAATACAGACGATAACGGGAGGGGGCAGACGACGATGAACTATATCTGCGATACGGGCGATGAAAAACTGGATGCAATGCTGAGGGTTCTGCTGGAGCGGCTCCGCGAACCATCCGGGAAGGAGGCCGAAGAACTTCTTCTGGTAACGGAAGAGTCGCAGGATGCCGGGGCTAAGATTTTGTCGGAAAACCGGTATACGGCAGTGATCGTAGTCTATACGGACGATCATTACACCTTTTCGCAGGAGCATCGGGAGCTTGCCGCGAAGTACGGCGAAAAGTACCGTGCGGTGCTTCGTCCGATCGACCTTGCGGGCTTTCCGCGCCTTCTTCAGGAGATTCAGGGAGAGGGGACAATGTCGGTTCCGCCGGTGCCGGAGGAAGACGGACGTGTGGAATACGACCGCAGCGGCCGGACGGTATCGTTCCGGGGACGCACGGTGAAGCTGACGGCGCGCGAAGACGAGCTGTTCCGCCTGATGTACGAACATCGGGGGAAGGTAGTTTCCCGCGAACGCATTGCGGCGTCGGTCTGGGGAAGCGGCACGTCTACGAACGTGACGGATGTGTACATGAGTTATCTTCGCCGGAAGCTGGTGAGTGTACTGGGGGACGGGGTATTATCGTCCGTCCGCGGAGAGGGGTACATTCTGAAAATGCCTGCCGGCGGGGATGAAATCGGCACACGCTAATATTATAGCACAAAACGTGCGGAATAACAAATGTTTTCGCAAATATATTGAAAATTTTCCAATTGCAGATTGCTCGTTTGATTTGGAAGGAAGAAAAAAGTACCGTTCCGGTACTTTTTTCAATTTTATGTCCCTGCGCGGGACGGCGCACAAAGGGGCTCAATCGCCGCCCCTTTGTGAATTCCCGGCTTGACGTTCGGGGGACTCGGCCTTGAGGCCTCGGACAGACAGCGGTTTGCCCGCATTCATATCGTTCGGAAGGGACAAGGTTTGGGTGCGGATTTGTCCAAAGCGTTCGTTCAGTAGAAACAGCCGGGGAGGAGGTCATGCGTTTTTCTTCATTACAAAAAATTCAAAATTTCCTGTTTACTTTTTTCATACAATGATATATAATATAAAATAGAAAGCTATGTATCCTTAAAAGACGATGACCGGAAAGAAAAAGAGTCTCATGCGGACAGCAGAGAGTGCTGTCACCGGCTGAAAGCAGCACGTCCGCTTCTCTAATGTGCATCCGCGATGTCCGGGCTTTGTGCCTCGCTTTGCCAGCGTTATCCGGCTCCTGAGTGATAAATCAGAGTGGAACCGCGTTTTTACGCCTCTGGTCTGCGGACGGGCAAAGAATCTGTTTCTTTCCAAAGTCTGCGGACGGAGCGTTTTTTTATTTTTTACTCCCGAAAGGTTTTCTTTATGAATTACAATCCCGAAACCAATCAGTTTGAAATTACCGTCAAGCTCGAAGGTCCCATCGCCGAGACGGCCTGCCGCGCGGTACGCGACATCCGCAGCGACATCGACGTTATCATGGCACGCGACCCTGCCGCACGTTCCCGTCTCGAAGTCCTTCTTCTGTATTCCGGACTTCATGCGCGCATTATGCACCGTATTTCCCATGCGCTTCATCTGCGCGGGTGCAATTTCAGTGCGCGTGCTGTCTCACAGTTCGCCAAGTTTCTGACCGGCATCGAAATCCATCCCGGTGCGACCATCGGCAAGGGGTTATTTATTGACCACGGTTCCGGAGTCGTCATCGGCGAAACGGCGGTGATCGGCGACAACTGCACCATTTATCAGGGCGTTACGCTCGGCGGTACCGGCAAGCAGACCGGCAAACGTCATCCTACGCTCGGTGACAACGTTATGGTCGGCGCGGGTGCCAAGTGTCTCGGCAACTTCACGATCGGCTCCAATTCCAAGATCGCTGCCGGTGCGGTGGTTCTCGGCGACGTTCCCGAAAACTGCACGGCGGTCGGTATTCCCGCCCATGTCGTCAAGAAGGACGGCGAACGGATCGCCAAGAAGGACGAAGCCGACCTCGACCAGATCCACATTCCCGACCCGATCGAAACGGAAATCGAAGCTCTCTGTGCGCGCATCCATGCGCTCGAGGAAGCCGTCTGTAATTTCCCGATCGAAGATGGTACGGAGGAAATCCCCGAATGACCCCCGAACGTTCCCGCACCGGTGCATTTTCCGCCGTGATCCATGCGCTGTTTTACGTTTTTCTCTTTTTTGGCTGCCAGTATATCGTAACCATGGGGTACATGACGGCTCTCATGGCCGGGTCGATGACCGGCGGTACGTTTGATGAAACCGCAGTTATGCAGCTTTTGGAACAGACACTGGAGCAGGCCGTGATGATTTCGCTCATTTCGAATCTGCTGACCATTCTGGTGATCTGTCTATTCCAGACGATGCGCGGACGGAATCCGGCGAAGGAATGCGGCCTGTATCCGGTGAACCTGCTCCGCTGTCCGACGTTTCTTCTGTTCGGCGCGGCTCTCAATGTATTTGTGTCCGGCACGATTTCGTTCCTGCCGCTTCCCGAAGAAGTTCTGGCGGCGTTTGAGAATCAGTATGCCGCTCTGTACGGAGAAACTCCGCTCTGGCTGGAGATTCTCAGCATTGCCGTAATCACCGGCATCACGGAGGAACTGGTTTTCCGGGGATTCGTCAATTCCCGCCTGTCCCGTGCGTTTCCCGCACGCTCGGTGATTCTTCTGTCGTCCGTGATTTTCGGACTGGCGCACGGCGTTCTGCTTGCCGTTGTCTATTCGGCACTGCTCGGGATGGTTTTCTGTATCATGTACGAGAAATTCCGTTCCGTGATTCCGTCGATTCTCACGCACGTTGCGTTCAACGCCACTTCCTACCTGCTGGCGGCGATGGACGAACGGTGGATGCTGCCGGTGTATCTGTTTTCCATCGCGGCGGTACTGTTCTGCGCGTACCGCATTTTCTTCCGCCGGCCGAATTTCTACGACATTGCCACGGATATGGTCGGGGAATATCCGCTCCGTGACAACGTGGAACGGGAAATCATGGCGGAAGTCCGCCGGATGCAGGAAGACGGGAATCTTTCCCCCGAAGCCATCGACCGTCTTGCGGAAGCATGGGAGCAAAACGAGCGGAAATATGACAAAAAAGCTCCGGAACCCTCCGAAAATGGGGCGGAAACTCCGGATAATGACAATATCAATGACAATGACAACAATACAAAGGAGACATAAATCCCAATGAAACTTTACAACACCCTTACCCATACACGCGACGAATTCGTCACCCACGAACCCGGCAAGGTGACCATGTACACCTGCGGCCCGACCGTTTATCACTTCGCGCACATCGGCAACCTTCGTTCCTACATCATGGAAGACGTTCTGGAAAAGTACCTCGGCTATGCGGGCTACGATGTCAAACGCTGCATGAACATTACCGACGTCGGACACCTCTCCAGTGACGCGGACACCGGCGAAGACAAGATGCTCAAGGGTGCAAAGCGCGAAAAGAAAACCGTCATGGAAATCGCGCAGTTCTACACCGACGCATTCTTCGCGGACTGCGGCAAGCTGAACATCAAGATTCCGGAAATCGTTGTTCCGGCGACCTCCTACATTCCCGAATTCATCGAAATGGTACAGGGACTCCTCGACAAGGGGTATGCGTACCTTTCCGAAGGCAACGTCTACTTTGACACCTCCAAGCTGTCCGAATACTATGTCTTCAACAAGCAGGAAGCGGAAGACCTCGAAGTCGGCGTACGCGAAGGCGTGGAAGAAGACACCGCCAAGCGCAACAAGGCGGACTTTGTTCTCTGGTTCACGAAGTCCAAGTTTGAGGATCAGGAACTCAAGTGGGACAGCCCGTGGGGCATCGGCTATCCGGGATGGCACATCGAATGCTCCGCGATCAGCGTGAAGAACCTCGGCGAATACCTCGACCTCCACTGCGGCGGCATCGACAATGCGTTCCCGCATCATACCAACGAAATCGCGCAGAGCGAAGCGTACCTCGGACATCCGTGGTGCAAGCAGTGGTTCCATGTCCTCCACCTCAACACGCAGAGCGGCAAGATGTCCAAGTCCACGGGCGAATTCCTGACTGTATCCCTGCTGGAAGAAAAGGGTTATGACCCGCTCGTATACCGTCTGTTCTGCCTCCAGTCTCACTACCGCAAGTCCCTCGTATTCTCGTGGGAAGGCATGGACAGCACCAAGACCGCGTACAACAAGCTGATCGCAAAGATCGCGGCAATGAATCTCGAAACCACGGACGCGATCGACGAAGAAGCGTTTGCAAACCTGAAGAAGCGTTTCTCCGACGCGATGGACAACGACCTCAACACCGCGCTGGCCGTCACCGCCGTTTACGACGTACTGAAGGCAAAGACGAACGACGCGACGAAGATCGCGCTTCTGAAGGATTTCGACAAGGTTCTCTCTCTGAACCTGATCGAAGCGGCGGCAAAGGTACGCGAAGCGAACAAGAAGGCAGCGGAAGCGGCAAAGAACGCACCGGCAGCGGCACTGGTTATCACCTGCACGACGGAAGGCGTGGACGCGGAAACCACCGCGAAGGTTGAAGCTCTTATCAATGACCGTGCGGCAGCAAAGAAGGCGAAGGATTTCGCTAAGGCTGACGCGATCCGCGACGAACTCACGGCAATGGGTGTAACGATCGTCGACGTCAAGGGCGGCGTGAACTGGTCGAAGTAAATGAATATTTGATAGGTAAACGTGGCAATTAAGCTAAACTTGTAGGGAGCGGCGCCCTCGTCGCTCCGTCTATATCATATAAGCCAAACAAAATTTTGTGTAAAAAACTATATCCTACGTTTTTATCACAAAATAATGTTTGGCTTATATCGTTCGACGGAGCGACGAGGGCGCCGCTCCCTACAAGTTTGGTTTTTGTTGTAAGTTTTACCGTTCTACATAAAGGTTGTCCAAGTGCCAATTTCGGGGATTATCAGTGATATATCGGCAGGTATTACGGTATTGTTCGAGATTTTTTATTTTTTCATCATAAAAGGAGTCCTGCCAGAGAGAATGAGGAACATGATACATACTTTTATAGTATCGTGTTGTTACGGATTTGAAATCACGAATTAGCCCTTGCAGAGAACGATGTTCTGGAGATTCCGAAATTTCAAAATCATATGATTTTTCATGATACTTATAAATTTCGGGATTTCGCAAAACGATAATACCATGAATATGATTAGGCATTATAACATATTGATCCAGTTCAACGTTGGGATTCAGTAGTGCAATATTGTTCCAACATTCTGAAACCTTCTTCCCGATGTCCGATAGAATCACCTGTGCGTTGTCGCCGACGACATCCGACAACAGATGAAAACGGTGATGGGTACATATTGTTACATGATAGTAACCATAAGTTCCATAATCATAATTTTTTAAGCGGTGGTTTTTTCGTTCAGCAAACTCCATTGTATGAACCTCACGTCAACCCGTCGCTCGGTTTGATCGTGTCTTCGTGCTGGTGCAGCGAACCCGACAGGAACGCCTTCGCTCTTTCCGGCGCATCCTTTGCGTCGCCCCACGGTTCGTTTTCGTAGCGGTAGTCGAACTTCTTGCAGAACCAGCTCACGTCTTCGCGGAGCTTGTCGAAATACCGGTTTTCGATTTCGCTGACTTCCTTGTAGAATTCCGCGAATTCCTTCTTCGACAGACGTTCCTTCGCCGCCGCGATGAACCGTCCGTAATGACGGAAGCAGAAATACGGCGCGGCTTCCACCTTCTTGCGGAAGGCTTCGTCCTTCTGCCACAGCAGAGCCGCCGTTTCGATCATGCGGGAGAAGTTGTACTCGATCCGTTCGCAGATGTAGCAGGTCGATTCCAGCTTTTCCAGACGTTTCGCCGTGTTTTCGCCCGTCTTTGCGATGAACAGGGACGACATATTGCCCTTCAGATCCTCTGCAAGGCTGTCGAGATGGCTTTCGAGCATCAGCGCGAGCGGAAGACGCTTGCCGCGTTCAAACAGCAGGGACATGTGATCCGGACAGAAGCCGAGCGCGTTCGTTTTCAGACGGACGTCCGGTTCCATCATGGACGCGCCGAGGATGAGATCGAGTTCGTTGTCGTCGAGACGGTTGTACATCAGGCAGAACGGGCAGGTGCAGAAGCCTTCTTCCTGAACCTTCTCAAACGCCTCGTTGACCGGTATGGTATAAATCTGTTCCATAAGTACTCCTTGATTTTGACTAAGGGCTAATGGTGAATGGTTAAGGACTATGGCGAACCTTTATGCAGTCCGGCGGACGGACATTTTCGCTTAGTCCTTCACTCTTAGTCCTTCGTCCTTAGCCATTGATGTATCGTTCGTAATAGAATAGGTATTGCTGGGCGATGCCGGCGTATTTTCCGAGGCGTTTTACGTCAAATCCGTCCGGAAAATGGCGTTCGAGGGATTTTTTGATCCATACGTCCACGGGGAACGCCTCCGTTTTGCCGAATCCATACAGCAGAGCGCACGCGCTGACCTTCGGACCGACCCCGCGGATGGTCTGCAGGCGGCGGTCACAGGCATCGTAGTCCCCGCACGCGAGAATTTCATCAAGATCAATCTCGCCGGACGCAACTCTGCACGCCGCATCGTGGATGTATTTCGCGCGGAATCCGGTACGCAGGGCGTAGAGATTGTCCGTACCCGCTTCCGCAAGGGCTTCGGCGGTCGGAAAACTGCCGTTGTCCCCGTAGGCATCGCACAGCGCACGGATGATTTTCTTGATGCGCGGGATGTTGTTGTTCTGCGAGACGATGAACGAGATCAGTGCTTCAAACGGCTCCTGCCGCAGAATACGGATGCCGCGTCCCGCCTCGACCGCCGCAGTCATAACCGCGCGGTCACGTTCGGTTGGCATTGCGTCGGTGAGAAACTGGTCGATCGCGTCGTAATCCTCGTCCAGCGCGAGATAATGCCGCCACCGGCGTTCGAACTGTTCGCGTGTAACCTTGTACAAAGTAATCACGCCGGGCAGGGTCTGTTCGACCGCAAGTTTACAGCCGAACGCCGTTCCCGCGAACGTGGTATCGTTCACCGGATCAAACCGGAATGCCTGCCCGCAGTCGAAGGTCTTCTGTACGGAAAAACTGCCGCATCCGCCGACCGTGACGGTGGGGATTTCCGTGAGTCCGTAGAAAAATTCCCGCAGATGCGGCGGAACGGAGAGAATGGTTTCGTTTTGGATAGAGGTCATAGATTACTTCGACGCGCTGATGTGCGGCCAGTATGCCTTCATGTAGTCCACACCCGACCAGACGGTCATGATCGTCATTGCCGCAATGGTGATATAGGACAGCAGGTGCATTTCCGTGAACAGCGGGAAGGGAAGAATCACAGGTTCGAGAAGGATCGCCACGATACAGATCATCTGCGTGGTGGTTTTGACCTTGCCGAGCCATGCGGCCGCAACGACGATGCCGGACTTGCCCGCAACGACGAGACGGAGAGACGTGACCGCAAATTCGCGGAAAATCACGATGGCTGCCGCCCACACGAAGACGGGACGGAGGTAGTCGAAGCGGACGAGAATGCCGAGCATCGCGGACATGACGAGGAACTTGTCGGCAAGGGGATCCATGAATTTGCCGAAGTCGGTGATAAGGTTGTATTTTCTTGCGATTTTGCCGTCGATCATGTCGGTCAGCGAGGTGATCGCAAAAACAATTGCGGTGGAAAGACGCATCGCCGTGTCGGACATCGGGAGATTCACGCACAGCAGAACGAGGAAGACCGGCACCATGCAGATGCGGAACATCGTTAATTTATTGGGTAAGTTCATAGCCGTTCCTTTCCGTCCTCAGACATTCAGTACGTTCAGGATCGCTTCGCCCACGAGGTCGTAGTCCATCGCGTCGGTGATCTTTACGTCAATCATTTCGCCTTCGGAAATGCGGAGCTTGGGATTGTCGGTCGTGAACCAGATTTTGCCGTCAATATCTGCTGCTTCCGCCGCGCTTCTGCCGTAATGGGATTCCGCAACGGGGTCAAAGCCTTCGCACATGACGCGGACAACCTTGCCCACGCGGGTTTCGTTGTACGCTTCGCTGACGGGAAGCTGGGTCTGCATCAGGATGTCGTAGCGGTCCTGCTTGATCTGTTCGTCGATTTGATTGTCAAAATCGTATGCGGGCGTGTCTTCTTCGCGGGAATACGGGAACGCGCCGAAGCGTTCGAACTTTGCTTCCTTGACGAATTCGCAGAGTTCGCGGAAGTCCTCTTCCGTTTCGCCCGGGAAGCCGACGATGGCCGTGGAACGGAGAACGATGCCCGGAACTTCGCGGCGGAGCTTCGCCACGGTTTCACGGATCATCGCGGAGTCGCCGTGACGGTTCATGGCGGTCAGCATATTGTCGGAGATGTGCTGGATCGGAATGTCGATGTATTTTACAACGCGCGGGTTGTCGCGGATCTCGGCGATCAGTTCGTCCGTGATCTTGTCCGGATAGCAGTACAGCAGACGGATCCACGGAATTTTCGTCGCATCGCAGATACCGCGGATGAGTTCCGGCAGGCAGTAATTTCCGTAGAGGTCGATGCCGTACGCGGAGGTGTCCTGCGCGATGATGTTCAGTTCCTTGATGCCCATCGCGTCGAGAGCGGTCGCTTCTTCCACGATGTCGCGCATGGTGCGGCTACGCATTTTGCCGCGGATGGAGGGAATCGCGCAGTAGGTGCAGCGGTTGGAGCAGCCTTCCGCAATCTTGATGTACGCCATGTGGTCGCCGGTGGTGATGACGCGTTCGCCGCCGAGTTCGACGGTTTCCTTGTCGTCGAAGCAGGTGTAACGCTTCTTGTTCTTGCCTCTCTTGGAAGCGTTCGCCATGACGGTTTCGACCGCTTCTACAATTTTGTGAATCCCGCCGACACCGAGAACGGCATCCACTTCGGGGAGTTCCTTGATGATTTCTTCGCGGTAGCGTTCGGCAAGGCAGCCGGTGACGACGATGCCCTTCAGGGTGTGGTGCTTCTTGAGCCACGCGATGTCGATGATGTTGTCGATGGACTCCTTCTTCGCGCTTTCGATGAACGCGCAGGTGTTGATGATGACCACATCGGCGTCGCTTTCTTCGGGGGTCAGTTCATAGCCCGCGTCCACAAGATGATGGAGCATGACTTCGGTGTCGCAGAGGTTTTTGGAACATCCCAGAGAGATGAACCCAACTTTAACGGTTTTTGCCATAGTATATCGAACCTTTCAATATTCGGATTGTGATGGAACCATTATAACATAAAAATAAGAAGATAGAAAGAAGGAATTACGAAAAAATTTAAAAGAAAAATCGTTCCCGTAAAAAAGAACGATTTTCAGCGGTTTTTCCGCCGGTTCCGGATCTCGTCAAAGATTGCGCCGGACGAAAAACCGAGCCGCATCAGCGATGCCGCCGCTTTTTTCACGTCCGCCGTGTCCATATTTTCGATGTCCGGGAATTTCCGGTCGATGCAGTATGCCAGCGCGTCCGCGAAATCCTCTTCCGGAATCTCCCGGATCGCTGCGTCCGCCGCCGTTCCGCTGTAGCCGTGGGCGATCAGATCGGCTTTGATCCGCGCGGGACCGTGGTGCTTTGTCCGGACGGCCGCTTCCGCGATCCGCAGACACTGCGCCGTTTCATCGAGATAGCCGCGCTTTTTCAGGAGCCGTACCGCGCTGTCGATGGCTTCTTCGGAAAACTTCGGTTTCAGTTTCCGGCGAAGATCACGTTCACTCTTGTCGCCGGACGAGAGAATCCGCGCGGCTTCCAAAACGGCCTCGGTCATTTCGGAAAGCCGGTGCAGTTCGTCATATTCCGCTTCGCCGATGGGGTGTCCCTGCGCGGCGGTAAACGCTTCGTCGGACAGCGCATCCGGGAGATATTGTTCGCAGAATTTTTTCCAGTTCCGCAGGGACATCCGCAATCCCTCGGAATGGACGGACAATTCGTCCGGCGTGAGAACGACATAGACCATGCCGTCCCTGAGAAATACGGTTTGGATTATCATTCTTCCAGAATCTCCCCATCCCTGACGTGCCGGAAGGTGATATCTCCCGACTTGTTCGACGGAATAATGTCCGGTTCGCAGGACGTGACAATGATCTGCCGTCCTTCCAGCGAGCCTAAAATATAATTCCGGCGGGACTCGTCCAGTTCGGAAAACACGTCGTCGAGCAGGATCGCCGGATATTCGCCGCCGAGTTTTTTGGAAATTTCCGCTTCCGCCAGCTTGATGGACAGGACAATACTCCGCTGCTGTCCCTGTGAGGCGTACAGTTTCGCTTCTTTTCCGTTCAGCGCAAGCCGGATGTCGTCCTTGTGGATGCCCCACAGGGACGAGCCGACAATGATTTCGCGGTCGATGTTTGTGGTGAGCTTTTCGTACAGGGCTTCCTGCGACGCGGCGGGTTCCTCCGCCATATTCGACAGCGGGGTCGGCATGGTTTCGGTGATGCCGTGCGACGTGTACGTCAGGTCGGGGGTTTCGCGTCCGCCGGTCATGCCGTCGAAATAGCGCGCGACCGCTTCGCTGAGGTAAGTAACATATTCCGCGCGGTAAGCGGCGATCCACGAGCCGTAGAGAGCCAGCTGACGTGCGTAGACATCCCATTCGGTCTCGGTGACGCGCGTTCCTGACGCGGCATTTTTGAGAAGCATATTCCGTTCCGCAAGGACTTTGGTGTACCGGCGGAGGTAGGTGAGGTAGGTCTGCGAGAGCTGGGAGAGCGCGATATCGAGGAAGGTGCGCCGTTCGAGAGGGCCGCCCGTGACCATGGTCAGGTGTGCGGGACAGAAGAGTACGGCGCGGAAACTGCCCATCATTTCGGACGTGGAGGCGAGAGGCGCGCCGTTGCGGGAGAGATGTTTCTTGCCGGTTTTGGGGATGACGGCCTCGAGGGTGGTATCGTTTTCGTACCCATCGCGGCGGAAGGAGAGTTTCGCGCGGGTAAAATCGCAGCCGAAGCGGATGAGTTCGCGGTCTTTGGCACCGCGGAAGGAACGTCCGCGGGCGAAGTAATAGATTCCTTCGAGGATATTGGATTTGCCCTGCGCGTTCATGCCCCAGAGGACGTTGATGCCCTCGCCGAGGGAGACGCTGCATTCGGACATATTACGCCAGTCGGCGTATTCGACGTGCGAGACGTTCATGGCGGTGTTGTCACTTTCGGAAAGTTTACAAAGTTTTGGATGTCCAAACTTTACGTTTGGATTGATAGGAAGAAAAATGACCGTTCCGGTCATTTTTCAATTTTTATGTCCCTACGCGGGACGGCGCACAAAGGGGCTCAATCGCCGCCCCTTTGTGAATTCCTGTCTTGATGTAAGTGGGACTCGCCCTTGAGGGCTCAAACAAACAGCGGTTTGCCCGCATTCAGATCATTCGGAAGGGACAAGGTTTGGGTGCAAATCTGTCCAAATTGTTCGTTCAGTAGGAATAGCCGTGACGAAATGGCTGTTTTTTCGCGGTTAGCCTATTTTAACTGCCGTCCCGCGCAGGGACATCAATTTTGAAAAAAGTACCCGCCGGGTACTTTTTTCTACCTTCCACGCCGAAGGCGTGTTTTCTTAAAATTTAATCTTTTCTGAAAAGATTATTCCTCATCCTCGCCGAGGTCGAGAAGGCGGATGTCGAGGTCTTCGTCGTCGCCGAGGCTTTCGTCGTCGTCGAGATCGTCTCTCTCCATGTCCGGCGCACGGCCGTTTTCCTTGATCTTCGCTTCCAGTTCCGCTTCCAGTGCGGGATCGTTTCCGATGTACTTCTTCGCGTTGTCGCGTCCCTGGGCAATGCGTGTACCTTCGTAGGAGTACCACGATCCGCTCTTTTCGAGAAGGCCGAGTTCCGTGGCGATATCGACGATTTCGCCGGTTTTCGAGATGCCTTCGCCGTAGAGAATATCGAATTCCGCGCTCTTGAACGGCGGCGCGACCTTATTCTTGACGACTTTGCACTTGGCGTGGTTGCCGAGGACTTCCGCGCCGTTCTTGATTGCTTCGCCTTTGCGGATTTCAATACGAACCGACGCGTAGAACTTCAGCGCACGTCCGCCGGGGGTCGTTTCCGGGTTGCCGTAGACCACACCGACTTTTTCACGGAGCTGGTTGATGAAGATCACGATGCAGTTTGTCTTGCCGACGATACCGGACAGTTTTCTCAGTGCCTGCGACATCAGTCTTGCCTGAAGACCGACGTGGGACGAGCCCATATCGCCGTCGATTTCCTGCTGCGGAACGAGCGCGGCTACGGAGTCGATGACCACGATATCAATCGCGCCCGAACGGACGAGGGCTTCGCAGATTTCCAGACCCTGTTCGCCGGAGTCCGGCTGGGAGACGAGAAGATTGTCGATATTGACGCCGAGCGCGGATGCGTATACGGGGTCAAGCGCGTGTTCCGCGTCGATGAAGGCCGCTTCGCCGCCGGTTTTCTGGACTTCCGCGATCGCGTGGAGCGCGAGGGTCGTTTTACCGGACGATTCGGGGCCGTAGACTTCGATGATTCGTCCGCGCGGGAGACCGCCGATGCCGAGTGCCATATCGAGGGTGATCGATCCGGTCGAAACGGCGGAGACGTTCATGCGCGGGTTGTCGCCCATCTTGATGATGGTGCCTTTGCCGAAGCTCTTTTCGATCTGGCTGATTGCCGTATCGAGGGCTTTTTTCTTTTCTTCGGGGGTACGGTCAGCGGAAAAATCGACGTTCTGCTTTTTATTGGTTGCTTTTGCCATTCGTTTAATATTCCTTTCAACAGTAACAAAGATGGAGCGTTCGGTTTCTATACAATACGAACGTTGTTTCGTTATCTATATTATACTATATCCTGCGCGGAATATCAATAGGAGAGCGGAAAATTCACAAAGTATTCTTAAAAATTAACCAAAAATTACCTTTGCGATGGCTTCTGCCGTGATGCCGTACAGGCGTTCGCAGACCTCCGTCAGCGCGGCGGTTACGGCGTCGGCGGTATATTCCGTACCGGTCAGGCAGGCGGCGAGGTTTTCCGTTTCGCCGTCGGCGGCAAAGAAGTCTCCGCGGATGCCGGCGGACTGGATCACGCCGTTTTTCACGGTCAGACCGAGCTCGACGGTACCGCCGGGAAGATGGAGTTCGTGCTCGATCTCAAACTTCGGGTTTGCGCCGAAGTTCCATTTCGGGTCGGCGAATTTTGTTTCCGCGAGTTCACGGATGCGTGCGCGGTCGTCTTCGGTGAGGGAATAGGTTTTGTCGGTCATGTACGCGGCGAGGGCATCGCGGAACTGCACGTCCGTCATGTCTTCCGGCAGATGCGGACGGATGTTCGTGACCCGTTCGCGGACGGATTTGATGGATTTCGAGGTGATTTTGTAGTCCTTCGGTGTGGTTGCGCGCACCATTTCGTCGAAATCCGTATCGAACAGGAGCGTACCGTGGTGGACGGTCACGCCGTTTTTCTTGTACTGCGTGTTGCCGCTGATTTTATAGCCGCGTTCGCTTCCGGCTGGGTACAGCGCGATGTCGTTGCGGCCGGTGGTACGGACGTCGAGTCCCATCGAACGGAGCGCGTCCGTGATCGGCTGCATGAAACGGTCGAATTCGATGGCATCTCCCGCGTCGCGGGTGATGAACGTGAACTGCCAGCCGCCGAGGTCGTGATAGACCGTACCGCCGCCGGACATCCGCCGTGCGACATGGATGCCGTGCGCGGACGTGTAGGCGAGGTTGACCTCCTCGAGGGTATTCTGATATTTTCCGACGATGACGGACGGTTTGTTGCGCCAGAGCAGGAACACGTCTTCATCGAACGTTTTTTCGGTGGCAAGATAATATTCCCCCGCTAAATTTTCGTACGGGGTCGTGTAATCGAGAAAGCAGTAAATCATGCGGAAACCTCAGCCGTGGCGAGTTCCGCACCGCAGGGGAGTTCGTCCCCTTCTTCGGCGGTCAGCGAAACGATGGTCATATCGCGGTCGGCTTCGATTTCGGTGACGACCTTGTTGTATTCGATTTCGCACAGGATGTCTCCCGCCGAAACGGTGTCGCCTTCTTCGACGTTCCACTGGCACAGGATGCCGCTTTCCATATCGTCGTTGAGCTTGGGCATGGTGATTCTGATGTTCATTGGTTCCTCCATGTTATCGGAGCAGCAGATTGACGGTTTCGATGTCGGTGACGGCGGACAGGTCTTCCGGGCTCATGCGGATTCCCGTGAGGTTTTCCACAGGATGTTCCCCGTGTACAGCCGTGATGATGCCGTTTCTGACATCCACGGAAAATGTACCGCAATGTTTCGTAAATGCCGGGGATTTGGCGAAATTCCATTCCCACGCGGCGTATTTCGTATCGCGCAGGCGTTCGATTTCGGCGGTTTCTTCGTCCGTGAACGTCCGGATTTCCGCATTTTCGCCGCACAGCGCGGTTTTCATGCAGTCCGTGAATGCGGCAATGTCCATATCGTGCTTCAGATACGGGCGCAGATTGCACACCGGAGACGGATTGCTCTGAATTGCTTTCGACTGCACGTCCGCACTCGCGTGTCCGGTGATTTCGGACAGGACGGTCAGATCGGCGTCAAAGAGCAGGGTACCGTGGTGCATCACGCGGTTCTTCACGACGGACTGCGCGTTTCCGCTGACTTTGTATCCGTCCACGGTAATGTCGAACGCGTCGCCCATCTTGGCGGGAATGCCGAGGTCACGCAGCGCGGCGATCACGGGTGTGAGAAACCGTTCGTATTCCGGAGAGTTTTCGCCGCGGTCGGCTACCATCGTGAAGTTGAGGTTTCCTTCATCGTGATAGACCGTACCGCCGCCGCTGTTTCGGCGCACGAGTGAAATCCCGCGCCGCAGGGTTTCCGCGACGGAGACTTCGCCGTAGGCGTTCTGGAATTTCCCGATGACGACGGTCGGCGCACTTTTCCACAGCATGAGAAAGTCCCCGGATGTACAGCGGGTAAGAAGATATTCCTCCACTGCGAGGTTTTCCGCAGCGGAGGTGGTGGTTGAAGGGATGTAGATCATGGTTTGTTCAGTTCGTGATTGTAAGTGTAGTAACAAACGGCGTAGATGATATAAAACAGAAAGAAGATACCGGGAAATACAAGTACGTCGGGAAAAACATTCCTGCCGCCGTTTGCCAGAAACATTATGGTGAGGTAAGCGTACGGGATGATGCCGACGATCAGTCCGATGGGGATCATTCCGTCAAAACAGAGCAGCACACCGCTCAGGACGGCAAGACCGAACCAAATCCAGAGATTCAGCGGGACATCCGTGATATGCCAGCCCGTGTTCATGGGATTCATAAAATCCACGCCGCCGAAATACAGCATAATCAGCCAGAATCCGACCGGCAGGAATCCGAGAATTTTCCGGATCATACTCAGTCGGGATTGCGTTCGCCGAGGACAACGCGGTACTTCTGGTAGAAGCTTTCGTAATAGCCGCCGTCGAGGGCTTCACGGATTTTCTTCATGAGGTCGTTGTAGAAATACAGGTTGTGCAGAACCGCCAGTCTCATGCCGAGTGCTTCCTTCGCCTTGATGAGGTGACGGATGTATGCACGGGAGTGATGACGGCAGGCGGGACAGCCGCAGTTTTCGTCGATCGGACGGGAATCGTTCATGTACTTTTCGTTGAGAAGGTTCATCTTGCCGTTCCAGGTGAACAGGTTGCCGTGACGCGCGTTTCTGGAGGGCATGACGCAGTCGAAGAAGTCAATGCCGCGGTGAACGCCTTCGACGATGTTCACGGGCGTACCGACACCCATCAGGTAACGCGGCTTGTCCTTCGGCATGGAGGGTTCGACCGCTTCGATGATGCGGTACATTTCTTCGGTTTCTTCGCCGACGGCCAGACCGCCGATCGCGTAGCCGGGAAGGTCGAGTTCGCGGATCTGTTCCATGTGGCGGACGCGCAGGTCGGCGTAGGTGCTGCCCTGGTTGATGCCGAACAGGAGCTGACCGGGGTTGATGGTGTCTTCGAGCTGGGACAGACGGTAGAGTTCTTCCTTGCATCTGCGGAGCCAGCGGGTCGTACGGTCGCAGGAATTGCGGGTGTAGTTGTATTCGGCGGGGTTTTCGATGCATTCGTCAAACGCCATGGCGATGGTGGAGCCGAGGTTGGACTGGATTCTCATGCTTTCTTCCGGCCCCATGAAAATGCGTTTGCCGTCGATGTGGGAGGCGAAGTACACGCCTTCTTCCTTGATGCGGCGCAGACCGGCGAGAGAGAAGACCTGGAATCCGCCGCTGTCGGTGAGGGTGGGCTTGTCCCATCCGGTGAACTTCTGAAGGCCGCCCTGATCGTGAACGAGGCGGTCGCCGGGACGGATGTGGAGGTGATAGGTATTCGACAGCATGACCTGACAATTGACGTCCATGAGGTCATACGCGGACACGCCGCCCTTGATGGCCGCGCAGGTTGCAACGTTCATGAAAACAGGGGTTTCGATTTCGCCGTGAGGGGTAATCAGCCGTCCGCGGCGGGCGTTGCTGTGTTCGTCGGTTTTTATAAGAATGAACATGGTATGAAGTCTCCTGAAATTTATAGATTTATGGGACTAATGACTAAGGGTGAATGGGGAAGGACTAAGACAGGGATCAAGTCTGTCGGCTGACGGTGAATTTGGATATAGTCATTCACCATTAGTTCTTAGTCCTTAGCTTCTCTCGAATTGCCGTTCGATGGAGGATTTTTTGATTTCAAATGCTACCGGCCGACCGTGCGGACAGGTGCGGATGACGGGACGGTTTCCGTCCGGTTTGACGAGCAGGCGGTCGCAGATCCATTTGAGGTGCGCCGTGTCGTAGAGACGTCCGCCTTTCATCGCCGCCTTGCAGGATGCCTGCCACAGACGGGACTCAAAGAATTCCGCCGCTGCCGATTCCACATTCGCGGTTACGTCGGACAGGCGGGAGATCAGCGTGGTGAACAATACAGCCGCTTCGTCGTGGGACAGTCCGGCGGGAATCTGCGTGATCGAGACTTTCCGTGAGGCCGCGCTCTGTTCGCGGACGGTGTAGTCAAAGCCGAGCGCATGGATTTGGTCGTCATATTCGGCGATTGCCTCCGCTTCGGCGTTGGAAACGGTCAGTTCGTAGGGGGCGAGGAGGAGCTGGCCGGTTTTTTCTCGTTTCTGCATTCCGCGGCGGAGTTCCTCGAACAGAATCCGTTCGTGCGCCGCGTGCTTGTCGATCATCAGCAGACGGTCGTCGAGCTGGACGATGACGTAGCAGTTGTACGCCTCGCCGAGGATGATGTACTCGGGGATTTCTTCGTATTCCACAGGTTCGGCGGTGTTTTCCACAGGTTCTTCCGGTACTTCCGGAACCATCGGTTCTGACGGAAGCGGAACTTTGCGGTTTTCCACAGGAAGTTTTTCCGGTACGGGCGTTTTTTCTTTCGGTTCCGGAGCCGGGACTTCGGCAGGCTTTTCCAGCACATCTTTGTGGAGCTGCATCATGTCGAGGTAGGACACATCGCTTCCGTCGGGCATTTTCGGACGCGGCGGTTCTTTCGGATTAACCGATTTCTGTGCGGGCAGGATACCGATCTGCTGTGCCGCCATTTTTCCGGCGGTCTGTGTTTTTTTGTCTGCCGGGATGAAGGCGTTCTTCAAATCCGCCGCCGTCATTCCCGATACGCGCGGTTTTACGGCGGATGTACCGGTATTTTCCGCAGGTTTTGCGGTGATCGAACCGCCGAGCGCACGTCCCATCTGCAATTCCGGACGTTTGGTACCGGCTTCCAGCGCGGACAACACCGCGTAATAGACCGCGTCAAAGATGATTTTTTCGTTGGCGAACTTGACTTCGAGCTTTGCAGGATGGACGTTGACATCCACGGCGGCGGGGTTCAGCCCGATGTTCAGCACGCAGGACGGAAACTTGTCCGACGGAATTTTCGACGTGTACGCCTGTTCGAGCGCGGCCGAGGCGGTCTTGCTTTTGACGTAACGTCCGTTGATGAAGAAATTCTGCATATTCCGGTTGGCGCGCACCATATCGGCTTCGGAAATGTAGCCGGTGATGTGGATGCCGTCTTCTTCCCGGTCCACTTTGAGGAACCGTTTGGCGGTTTCCTTGCCGAACAGTGCCCAGATGGTTTCGGACAGATTGCCGTTTCCGGCGGTCATGAACCGGATTTCGCCGTCGGAGATGTATTTGAGGGAGACATCGGGGCGGGAGAGGGCGATTTTTTCGACAACCGCTCCCACGGCGATGGCTTCCGTGGAGTCTTTTTTGAGAAATTTGCGCCGTGCGGGGACATTGAAGAACAAATCTTCGACGATGACCGTCGTACCGTCGGCGCATCCGGTTTCGGTGATGGAGACGATTTCGCCGCCGTCGCATTCAAGCAGCGCGCCGAAGGGGTCTCCGCGGACTTTTGAGAAGATACGCAGCCGGGAGACGGACGCAATCGCCGCCAGAGCTTCGCCCCGGAAGCCGAGCGTGGTGATGTCGGACAGGTCGTCGGCGGTGCGGATCTTGCTGGTCGCGTGGCGGAGGATGGAGGTCTGGAGGTCATCCGTATCCATACCGCAGCCGTTGTCCGCGACCCGGATAAAGGTAACGCCGCCGTGCTGAATCTCGATGGTGACGGCAGTGCTTCCGGCATCGAGCGCATTTTCCAGCAGCTCCTTCACGACGGAAGCGGGACGATCGACGACCTCCCCGGCGGCAATGAGGTTCGCCACGTCAAAGCCGAGTATGTTGATGTTTCCCATAAAAATAGATTGTTATATTAGTTTTAGATTCGTTTGCAAGTCGTCTTGTTTCAAAACCGTGAGGTAAAGAAATTGTTTTGATAAAGACAACCACCAGCTATGCTGGTGAGAATAAAAATCTTTAGATACAAGATTTTGAGCGAAGCGAATGACAATAAATAGTTTGTCAATACGCAAGGTATTTAAGGGTAATTACCGGCTTGCTGGTTGTAGGGCATGAGATGCACTTGTTAAAATTTTCAGTGCCTCTTGAGGGGCATGCCGGTAATATGCCCTTCTAGGGCTTGTGCATACCACCAGTTTCACTGGTGGTTTTGATTACCAACAAGGTGATTTGCGAACTTCCAAATTTGTAATGTAAGTTTATCATCCATGTTAAATTACCTTCAATAAACAACATATTGTTTTATTCCAACTTTCTCTAAATATTTGCGAAAATTGGTTTCTGTTATATCTTTAGTATATGACCATTCAATCAATTTGATCCCATTTTCAATACATAATGCTTTTTTCTTGCGATCATTTTCTTGTTGATGTAAAAAATGTTTTTCACCGCCAAAATGCTCGATTGGTTCATAGTGTTGTCTTCCTTGGTATTCAATTCCAACGAATAATGATGGAATAAAAATATCTAACGACTGCATTCCAAGCCAATCAGCGCGATACTGATAGATGGCATCTGGGTATTGACTTGAAACGAGTGAAAACAATTGTGCCTCTGACTTCCATTTTGGAGATGTTTTATTTGCTACAATTAAATCGGCGTATACTTTGTCTCTTTGCTTTCTTTGTTCAAGTTTATGAATATGTACTTTTTTTGCTATTTCATCAAAATTGGCACGAACGGAAACCTTTGAACTAAATAAATGCATACGTGTGTTATAAAGTATGGATGGAATATGATGTTCATATATTACAAGAAATGCTTCGTCTATAGAGATTTTTTTGGCAGTGGAACTCATCATTTCCAATAAATTGATGTATTGTCTTGATAATGTTCCTTTCCATAAATTGGTTTCTTCTTGGTGCGTTTCTCCGTATTCTTCAAGAATGTATTTGAGTATATCTCCATTGGAGCCATTCGGATAAATATATTTGAACTCTAAAACTTCGGGCAAATCTTCCAAGGCAGTCCAAAATATGCCACTATCAA
Source organism: Oscillospiraceae bacterium (assembly GCA_015065295.1). Lineage (GTDB taxonomy): Bacteria > Bacillota > Clostridia > Oscillospirales > CAG-272 > UMGS1696. Next base: position 9,509 of record SVQN01000019.1, on the reverse strand, counting down.
AAAGCTTTTCCAATGGAGCAAGAGCCTCAATCTCATCAAGCTCTTTTTTTACGGTGGAAATGATTATGCCGTCATTAACCTCGAAGAAATTTAATTCAGGAATCGCTTGGTTAATATAATTTGCCATTTCCCAATAATTCAATACATTGTCATTTGTGATTAAATCGCTGAATGAATGATTGTATGTAAATTCATCACGCAGATTTTTAATGAAATTCCAAAAAGTCTTTTGTGAATGCTTTTTGTTATCGTATATTTTAGTAACACAGTTTTTGCACACATCTTTAATAGTGTCAAAATCCAAATTAAAAAAAGAACTCGCGATCAAGTTTGGAAGCAATTTGTTAAGATAAGGAGCATACTCAATTACCGTTTCTCTGAAAATGACGTTTTTCTTATATAGTGTACAAGCGATTTCAGGTTTGTTTTTACATTTCTCGCTGTGGTAATTAATTGTATGGTCTGCCAAAACCACTAATAGTTGTTTGCCATAATATTCAGTTTCAGCTTGGAGGGAATTGTCTTCTATAACATTTAATATGGCTTTTAACCCTTTTTCAAAATGGTCTTCCATATAGTCTTCAATTTTATTTGTGAATATAGAGATACGAAAAATTGGCTTGTCTTCATTTATGCTCAAATTATCCCAAGTATATTTAATTCTTGGGAATGCCAACTTCGACACATAATTTAGTGATTCATATATATCCATAAATATCCTTTTTTTGCTGTTGCGGTAGTTCAATCTGAAATTATGAAAAAGCAGAATTTTATGTTGACGGACAGCTATTCACTTTTCACTATTAGCTCTTAGCTATTACAGCAGTTTTTTCCATTCGTAGATGAGGTTCAGTGCCTCGATCGGTGTGAGGGTGTTCACATCCGTGTTTTTGAGTTTTTCTTTGATTTCGTCGGCGGCAGCGTCCGCGAAGCTGAAGCTCAGTGCGGGTTCTTCCTCTACCTTTTTTGACTTGCGTTCGACGGTTTTTCCGCTTTCGAGGGTTTTCAGGATTTCCTTCGCGCGGCGGGTGACTTCGCCCGGAACGCCTGCCAGACGCGCGACTTCAATACCGTAGCTGTCGTCCGTCGGACCGGGAACGATTTTCCGCAGGAAGGTGATGTCCTCCCCGCGCTTTTTCGCCGCAATGTTGTAGTTGACGATGCCGGGAAGTTCGCTTTCGAGGGAGGTTAATTCGTGGTAATGGGTTGCAAACATGGTTTTCGCGCCGATTTTGCGGCCGACGGTGTATTCCGCAACCGCGCGTGCGATGCTCATGCCGTCGTAGGTGGACGTACCGCGTCCGATTTCGTCATAGATGATGAAGCTGCGGGAGGTCGCATTGTTGAGAATGTACGCGACTTCCTTCATTTCCAGCATGAACGTGGACGTTCCCGATGCGAGGTCATCCGACGCGCCGACGCGGGTGAAGAGTTTGTCCACGATGCCGATGTGTGCCGAGGAAGCGGGAACGAACGAACCGATCTGCGCCATCAGAACGATCAGCGCGGTCTGGCGCATATAGGTCGATTTTCCGGCCATGTTCGGACCGGTGATGAGCATCAGGCAGTTGTCCTTCGTGTCGAGATAGGCGTCGTTCGGTACGAAATACGAGTCCTGTACGAACCGTTCGACGACGGGATGTCGCCCGTTCTTGATGTCGATGACGGTGCTTGCGTCCACGGTCGGGCAGACGTAGGAATTCTGGCTGGCACATTCGGCGAGGGAGACGAACACGTCCAGCATCGCCAGCGCATGGGCACTCTGACGGATGCGGGCAGATTCGCGGTTTACCGCGTCACGGATAGCGACGAACAGGTCGTATTCGAGGGCTTTCACCTTGTCGTCTGCGCCGAGGATGGTCGCTTCCATATCCTTGAGTTCGTCGGTGATATAGCGTTCCTTGTCGGAGAGGGTCTGCTTCCGGACGTAGTTGTCGGGAACCTGATCCGCCGCCGCACGGGGAGCTTCAATATAATAGCCGAAGACGCGGTTGTAGCCGATTTTCAGTCCCTTGATGCCGGTTTTTTCCCGTTCGGAGGCTTCGGCTTCCCGGATCCAGTCCTTGCCGTTGTTCAGGATGTAGCGGAGCTGATCCACGTCTTCGTGGTAGCCGTCTTTGATGATGCCGCCGTCCCGGACGACAAACGGGGGATTGTCCACAATCGCCGCGTCGATGGCTTCATAGATATCCTCGAGCGTGTCGAGCGTCCGGTGGATTTCGGCAAGCTCGCCGCTCCGGATGTCGGCAAGCATCGCTTTGATGTCTGGCAGAACGGAGGCCGTCTGGGCGATGGCACGCAGATCACGTCCGCCGGCGGTTCCGTAGGAGACTTTGGTGATGAGGCGTTCGAGGTCGAGGACGAACGACAGTTTCTCGCGCAGTTCCTCACGGAGCATGAAATTGTCGCACAGCTCGCCGACGGCCTGCTGACGCATATAAATCTGGGACGCGTTGGTCAGCGGATGTTCGATCATCTGCCGGAGCATCCGCGCGCCCATGGAAGTTTCGGTTTTATCGAGAACCCACAGCAGGGAACCCTTTTTCTCGCCGGAATTCATCGTCCCGCAGAGTTCGAGACTGCGGCGGGTGGCGGTGTCCATTTCGAGAAACTGTGAGGACTCATAGTAGTTCAGATTTTTGAGATAGGAGAGGTCTTTCATCTGGGTGACGGCGATGTACTTGAGTGCCGCACCGACCGCGATGAGAGCCGCACGGGGGATTCCCGCCGTTTGTTCGGACGAAAACTGATTTTCCGTCCGCTCGACGGCTTCGTCCGGTTCAAAAAAGTTGGACGCACCGTCGGTGAGAAGGGCGTCTGTCCGGTTTTTTATGTAGTCTGCCGTTTTCGGCAGGGACTTCACGGAGGCATTCAGGAGGATTTCCCTTGCCTGATAGGTTGCCAGTTCGTTGATAACCGCCTCTTCGGACGCACCGTGGAGCCGGAAATCATGAACGGTCGTCGCGGCGATGTACGCCGTGGAAATGTCGGCGAAGCAAAGGCCGACGGAATCGCCGTCAAAATACAGCGTGGCGAGGTAGTTGTTCGCCTTTTCGTTGAGAAGGTCGGTTTCGATGAGGGTACCGGGCGTAATGACGCGGATAACTTCGCGCTTGACGAGATTTTTGGCCGCTTTCGGGTCTTCGACCTGCTCGCAGATGGCGACCTTGTATCCCTTTTCGATCAGCTTGCCGATGTACGGTTCGCAGGAATGATAGGGAACGCCGCACATGGGCGCACGCTCGTCCTCGCCGCAGTCCCGTCCGGTGAGGGTCAGTTCCAGCTCCGCCGATACCAGCTGCGCGTCCTCGAAGAACATTTCGTAAAAGTCCCCGAGACGGTAAAACAGGATAAAATCCTTATATTGATTTTTGATCTCAAAGTATTGCTGCATCATGGGAGTCATAACGTGTACACCTCAGTAAAATTCTTGATCTGTCAGAAGAAAGTTTTCTTGAAATTCCGGAAAAACAAAGTCAGTTTTTTTATTTGAAAAGGTTTTTGGAGGGGTGCGGGGAACCTTTTTCCTTAAAAAAGGTTCCCCGCGAAAACTCCATTGAATTAATGATGATGACCGCAGTCGGAGTGGCAGGAGGAGCAGTCGTGAGAGCAGGGACGCTGGCCGGTAATCACGAACTGGAGTTCGCCGTACACTTCGTTGGTGAGCGCGTCGAATGCCTGCTTTGCGTCAACGTAGGCAACGTAGACCGGATGTTCGGTGATCTGGTCGTAGAGCGCGTCGATGCGGGACTGGACAACGGTACGGAGAGCGTCGTCGGATTCGCCGTTCTTGCCGTAGGCATCGGCGAGGGCGTTCTGCTGCATATTGTATTCCGCGATGAGGTTGTTCAGCTCTTCGGAGCGTTCGTATTCGTCAATGGCTTCGCGGATGGCGAGGTGACGGGGGTCTGCCTTGATGAGTTCGCCGAGGCTGGCGATAACGGCTTTCATTTCGGGAGTGAGAAGTTCTTCCATGATGGTGTTCCTTTCAATACAGGGAGATTTTTATGTGAATTTTTTTGGTTGGCTTAAATGATTTTCGCTTCCAGACAGAACGTCGAGACACCCGTGACTTCCACGTCAACAAACTGTCCGATCAGTTCCCGGCTTCCCGAAAAATGAACGGGGCGTACCGGGTCTCCGCGTCCGGTGAGCATTGCTTCGTCGTTCTTGCTGACGTCTTCCGCCAGTACGCGGAGCTTCCGTCCGAGAAAACGCGCGTTGCGCTCGTCGGAGATTTTGTTCTGCGTTGCCAGCAGACGTTCAAACCGCGCGGTCGAAACGTCGTGCGGCACCTGATTTTCCATCTTCGCCGCCGGCGTACCGTTTCTGGGGGAGTAGATGAACGAGAAGATCATATCGTAGCGCGCCGCTTCCAGCATACGGAGCGTGCCTTCAAAATCCTCTTCCGTTTCACCGGGGAACCCGACGATGATGTCCGATGTGATCGAAACGTCCGGCACCGCCGCGCGCAGCTTGGCGATTTTTTCGAGATATGCTTCCGCCGTGTACTTCCGGTTCATCTGCTTCAGGATTTCGTCTGATCCTGACTGCACCGGCAGGTGGAAGTGCTTCACGATCTTTTCTTCCGTTGCCATCGCTTCGATGAGACGGTCGGATGCGTCCTTCGGGTGGCTCGTCATGAACCGCAGACGGAAATCTCCGTCCAGTGCGGCGATCCGGTGCAGGAGTTCGGCAATATCACAGCCGTCTCCGCCGTTGTACGAGTTCACGTTCTGCCCGAGCAGGGTGATGTCACGCGCACCGTCGGCGATGAGCTGCTTTGCTTCTTCCAGAATGTCTTCGGCACGGCGGCTCCGTTCCCGTCCGCGGACGTAGGGAACGATGCAGTACGAGCAGAAATTGTTGCAGCCGTACATGATCGACAGCCATGCCATGTGCTTCGAGGTCCGCGCAATCGGCAGACCTTCCGCGATCGTCCAGTTGTCGCTGAGGACGAACTGACGGGTCTTCTTTTCGAGGGCAGCCAGTACCAGCGAGGGAACGCGGTGGATCGCCCCTGTGTCAAACGTGAACGAGACGTAGGGATAGCTCATTTTCAGCTTCATCGCCCGCGCTTCCTGCGTGACCATACATCCGCCGATGCCGATCACCACATCCGGGTTCGCGTCCTTGATATGCTTGTACTGCCCGATGATGGACAGTGCCTTCTTTTCCGCGTGTTCACGGATGGCGCAGGTGTTCACGAGAATCAGGAGAGCTTCCTGCGGAGTTTCCGCGCGGACATAGCCCATCGTTTCGCACAGCCCCGCGAGACGTTCGCTGTCCGCCTCGTTCTGCTGGCAGCCGAAGGTCTGGATAAAATACTTCGGCGTGACCCCGCGCTTTGAATGACGTGCGGCGACTTTGTCCGCAACCGCCAGTTCCGGCGCGACGGTGGGGTCGATGATTTTGGATTCGATATAGTTTGCTGCCATAGCTTCGGTTTTATTCCTTCTATAATAAACTGTTGTATGAGAGCTTACGGTTTTACAAATTCCGTCCGAGCACCTTCGGTCTGTACAATGCCGTCACCCGACACCAGTACGGCTTCAAATCCGCCGTGATTTTCATACAGTTCCAGCGACGCATCCGTGCCCATGACGAACAGGGCGGTGGACAGTGCGTCCGCCTGCGCGCCGCTCGGAGAGTGTACAGCCGCCGAACGCAGACCGCTGTTTGCCGGATATCCCGTGGACGGATCAAAAATATGATGATATCGTACACCGTTTTCCTCAAAATACCGCTCGTAATCCCCGGAAACGGCGACAAATCCTTCGTCAATGAGAAAATAGCCGATGACCCCGTCCGGATCGTCGGGATCGCGGATGCCGATTTTGTACGGCGTACCGTCGGGCTTGTCTCCGAATACGCCGATTGTTCCACCGACGGAAACCAGTCCGTAGGGAATGCCGGTCGTTTCGAGATACCGTACCAGTTCGTCTGCCGCCGCACCTTTTCCGATGCCGCCGAGGTCGAGCTGTACGTCCGGGTCGGGACGCATGACGGTATTCCGCTTTTCGTCAAGGGTGATTTTATCGTGCCCGGCGTGTGCGAGGACGGCATCAATGTCTTCCTGCACGGGAACCGGTCCGCCGCCCGTGATATTCCAGAGTTCCGCGAGACCGCCGAGCGTGCAGTCGTACGCGCCGTTTGTGATTCCGTGAATGTCAGCCACCGTGACCAGCACGGTTTCCAGCGTATCGCTGATTTCCGTGAATTCCGTATCGCTGTGGTTGAGGGCGTACAGTTCGCTTTCCGGATCGTGCGCCGAGAGAACGGACTCCAGTTCGCGGACGATGCGTTCGCATTCCGCCGAGACTTCATCAAGCCGTTCTTCCGTGACTCCCGTACACGCCAGCCGGACGGTGATATATGTGTCCATGGCAAAAAAGACGGTGTCGCGGTATTCGTCCTTTTCAAAAAATGCACATCCGGAGAAGAGCAGGACGAACGTGAGAATCAGGGCAAAAATTCGTAGTTTCATGGCTTTTTCGTGATAAATTCCGGCATTTGATTCAGAATAATCCCGTTGACCGTGCCGTAGAGAGCGGACGCGGCGAACAGTGCGGGAGTATAGGCAAGCACCGCCGTTCCGGTCAGAACGACCGCCGCGAGGAGCTGTCCGAGGTTGTGCGCCGCTGCACAGAGGACGGATACGCCGATAAAGCTCAGCCCGCGCACCCGCAGGAGCTTCAGGAACAACAGCATTCCGAGAACCATCGCGCCGCCGCACAGACTGAACAGGAGCGAGGTGACGCTCCCGAACAGAAAAAACGTAATCAGACAGCGGCTGAGTGAAAGAACCGCCGTGTCTGCGAGACGGTGTGTCCGGTAGAAGACGGCGAGGATGGCAAGGTTGGCGAGTCCGATTTTGAACCCGGGGAGGGGAAGAACCGCCGCCGGAAGAAACGATTCCACAAACGAGAGGATCAGCGCGAGCGAGAGGAACGCGGCGTTTTCGGCAGCGCGCATGACCCGGCGGTCGGAAGCGGGCATTTTCATGGCGCACCTCCGGCAATGATGTCCGCGCTGCCGCTGCGTCTTCCGTCAATGCGTACCGTCACTTCGGCGGGAACGCAGACGATGGCCTGACCGGTGCGGGAAATTGTACCGCTGTTCACGCAGACCCCGTCCGGACAGTCGGATTCCGTGACGGAGACCGCACCGTTTTCGATGACTACAGTCAGTGAATGTCCGTTCGAGAGGACGGGGATCACACGATCCTCGCGGAGAGAAAAAGTCTCGGTGCAGGAGCCGTACCGGACAGTGCAGGTCGTACCGGCATCGCGGGAAAGCGTAAAAAATGCGGAAATCACGGCGGCGAGCAGAAGCAGTCCGACGATCAGAACGTCGGAAACGGTCAGTTTACGGGAAGGATAAGGAAAATCTGCCATGTCGGCCGCCTTTGAAAAATGTTGTTGGATGGGGTACCCATACTTGTTGGATGGGGAAACCCATACTGATTTATTATACACGATTTTGTGGAATAAGTCAATGAAAAATGCGAACGACAAAGAAAAAACCGACTCATCAGAGTCGGTTTTATGCGGAAAACGGGACTTGAACCCGTACGGTGTGAACCACACGCCCCTCAAACGTGCGCGTCTGCCAGTTCCGCCACTTCCGCATTCGTTGTTGGAATTGCTTCCGTCAACATTAGATATTATACCACTGGGATGCGGATTTGTCAAGGGGGTTCGGAAAAGTTTTTCGGAAATTTTCTCAACTTTTAAGTGAGTGTTGTTTCACACGTTAAGTGATTGACGCAGAAATTTTCGATGTGGTATAATTTTTATATGGAAAAATATAAAAGGAGGGGACAATGACAAAAAGAGAACGGGATTTTATGGATGAATGCCGGGGACAGGAAGCACGTTTGGCGATTCATTCGACCGCCGGAAAAATGATTGATACCGGAAAACTATATCCGGAACAGCAGGTCGATGAGCTGTACACGGCTTTTATGGATTACGAAGCCCTTATGCTCGATCAGCTTCTGCGGGAGGAGAGAACGTATTATCTTCTGGTGCCGTGGCGGTTCATCCGACGGAGGCTCATGCGATTTTTTCTGTTGGCGGCCATTCTGCTGACCGTGATGGCGATCCATTATGTCGGCGGGGCATATTTGCTTCCGGCGTACGGAATTATGTTTTATAAATACCACCTGTTTACCCTCCGGATGCGGAACCTGAACCTGTCCCCGACGAAATTCCGTGGACTGCTGGCGGGGTTCATGGCGGGATGGTTCCTGCTTACCCGCACGGTTTTATGTCTGCTCGGGTGGAATCTGTATTAATATAGCGAAAAACTCAAGCTGCGTTTGAGTTTATTTGCAAAATGCTGGATGGACAGAGCAAATGAAGGTATGATATAATACAATATCACCAACAAAAAAGCGGAGGAATCCATGCAGTTGTCCAGTCAGATTCACAAATATCGTAAAGCGGCACACCTGACGCAGGAACAGCTTGCCGCAGAACTTGGCGTTACACCACAGTCTGTTTCCAACTGGGAACGCGGCGGTGCGCCGGATATTGCCATGCTGCCGGTGATCGCAAATTACTTCAAAATTTCCATTGACGAACTGATGGGAAATGATTCTGTCAGTCTGCGCGAACGGAAACGAGCGGTGTATCAGGAAATTTCCGGGATCAAAGAACCTGCCGAACGTCTTGAACGGCTTTTGGAAGAATATCGTTCTGATCCGCACGACTGTGTTCTTATGCACCGGATCATCAGTACGATTTATTCCATGCAGCCGGAGGAACAGAAAATCCTCGCGCCGTTTGTGGAGGAGCTTTGCCGGAAAATTCTTGCAGAAACGCCGGATCCCGATTTGCGGGAGAGTGTACTTTTTACAATGTGCCGTCTTCGTCCGAGGGAAGAACGCGGAAAATGGATTGCGCGTCTGCCGCGAAGATCACTCCTGCGTCAGGAAAGTGTCCGTGCACACTGCCTGATTCTTGATGGCAACTTGGAGCAAGGCATTCTGTGGCATGATCTGGCGCGCGTTCTTCATTTCAGTGAATATTTCCAGAAACGTTACCCGGATCAGGTCGGGGCGCAAAAAAAGGCGGAGGTTCAGCGGCAATCCCTTGCAATTCTGGATGCGCTGAAAGTGCAGGGAGAATTGCCTGCCGCATGGATTGGCCTGTATTCGTATGAAACGCTGGTTCTGGCGGCTTGTCTGTTCGGTATCGGCGTGGAAGCTGAGCATGAGGGATGGGAGTGCTTTGAACGTGCTCTGCGGATGTTTGACGCATGGTTCCGGATTCCGAAGGATGCTGTTCTGCCTACGGGATTCGGCGGTATCGGATTGACTAAAGACCACACATTCGCTGTTTTTCCGGATGGAAGCCGGGAATACATCGGCTACTGTACAAATGCGTTTGCCGTTATCGAACCGTCATATCTGCTGTACATTCTGAAAAATCGGAAGGAATGGGCATGGATGAATGGTGTACGGGAAGACGAACGGTTTCTTTTCGATTTTTCAGAATGTACAG
>SVQN01000018.1 GCA_015065295.1 Oscillospiraceae bacterium | reverse complement strand
CGATATAGTACGTCAATGTTGAATTCAGCTACGGTTTGTTGGGTTTCCGCGCGTCTTGGCTCGCCCGCCGTCCGCGCTTTTCGTTTGTTCGGTCGGCTGACATACAGTTTTCTTTGAAAAGCACGAATGGCGACAGCCAAGGAGTGCGGGGGATAACGATATGTAGCTGAATTCAGTAGTTGCTTACTATATTACAGCTTCTCTCTACGGCAACGGAAGTCAGGGTCTTGGCGGAGCCTGACTTCCCCAAAACGATTTTCGTAGAATTTCAAACCAACGATATGTCAGCAGATGGGATCAACGATATGGCTACGCAGGCACCCAAGAAAATCCCCCTATTAAAGAAAAAATCTGCACAGTCGAAATCCCTGTAACAGATGAAAAAGGTTTTAGAAGGGGTTTGGGGGAACCTTTTCCTCAAAAAGGTTCCCCCAAGAAACGCATCTCCTCACCCCACCGCTTCACACAGCAAACGGTCAATCATCTCGTGGCCCTCCACGTTCGGGTGAATGCCATCCGGGGAGAGAAGATTTGTATAATTATGCGATAACAGGAACGGGGAGCGGATGTCGATCAGAGGGCAGTCGAACAGGGACGCGATCTTTTCGGCGGTGCGGTTGTAGTATTCGTGCCAGCGGTAGAGCATGCTCGGGTCGCCCAGCCAGCCGAGGATGTTTTCGTAGGAGAGGTTCCGCGTGATCCACTTCATGTAGCGGTCGGAGTCCAGGGGAACGAGGTTGCAGAGCTTTACGGAGGCTCCCATGTCCTTCGCATAGCGGATCACTTCGCCGTACAGTTCCGTGAAACGGTCGAGCGGCGTGTTCGGATGGTACGTCCCCGTCGGGTCGCCGGAGATGTCCGCCCAGCGGAAGTCGCAGTCGTTCCCGCCGTACTCGAACAGTACCGTCGTTTCGTCCGCGGGAGTTGTCAGACGCTTCTTTATCAGGTCAAGGCCTGTCCCGATCGTCGCACCCATGATCGAACAGTTCTTTACTTCGTAGCCCGCTTCCTTTAATGTATGAAGACGCTCGCCGTACAGCTTGTGCCGGCCCGCCTCTTCCGAATAATATACGCCGCGCATGATGGAGTCACCAAAAATTAATATTCGCTTCATTTTCTTCACCTTTCGTTTCTCTTGTCTTTGTGATATTATTATACAGACAAACCTCCGTTTATACCACCCCCGGACAGTATACTCCCCTCTACGTCTCCTCTACAGGCCTCCGTAGAGTCTATCCGGCGTAGAATCTACCCGTTCGAGAGTAGATTTTGCCGTTTCTACTGTCCGTAGAGAGAATGTTCGGGTGGATTTCACCTCAAGAAGCGAAAACGGGAGAGAGGAGCTGTATCACGACATCCATGGAACTTCCACAGATTATCGCTAAAAATATCACCGCCCTCCGGAAAAATGCCGGAATGACGCAGGCGGGTCTCGCCGAAAAAATCGGCTATTCCGACAAGAGCATATCCAAATGGGAACGCGCCGACGGCATCCCCGACGTGATCTGTCTCAAGACCATCGCCGACCTCTTCGGTGTCACCGTCGATTATATGCTCACCGAAGAACATGACATTCCTCCTGTTGAACCGGAAGCAGAAACAATCCCGGAATCCGAGCAGCCGCAGCAGCTTTACACTACCAACCACTTCGCCGTCACCCTCGTTTCCGTCGCCGGCGTGTGGCTGCTGGCCTTCATCGTCTACATCATCCTCCGGCTGTGCAGCATTTCCTTCGGGCTCAGTTTCGTCATCGCCTGCCCCGTGACCGCCGTTCTCCTGATCGTCTTCAACAGCCTCTGGGGAAACCGGAAACTGTATTTCTGGTTCGTCTCCCTGCTCGTCTGGAGCATCCTTTTCCTGATCTGTTATGCCGCGCGGGCATACAATCTCTGGCTCCTGATGTGCATCGGCTTCCCCGCAACGGTCGTCGTATGGCTCTCCTGCCGCGTCCGTTCGCCGAAACCGGAGGAGAATACTTATACAGAACCGAATGAATAAATATCACAAAAACCGTACCGCGGATTTCTCCGAAGTACGGTTTTTCTATCGTCAATTCCGGACTTATACGGCTGCCGGTTCGCCCACTTTATAACGGATCACGCCGTCTTCCAGTACCGCCGTCACGGTGTCGCCCGCCTTGACGGTACCGCCGAGCATCGCTTCCGAGAAGCTGTCTTCCACTCTCCGGACAATCGCACGGCGGAGCGGTCTTGCGCCGTATGCCGGATCAAAGCCTTCCTTCGCCAGCGATGCGACTACATCATGATCGAACGTGATCGAAATGTCGAGTGCGGCAATGCGCTTCTTCACCTCGCCGAGCATGATATCCGTGATCTTTTCGATATCCGCGTCGGTCAGCTTGTTGAAAATGATCGTTTCGTCCACGCGGTTGAGGAATTCCGGCTTGAATGTCCGCTTGAGGGCTTCCGTGAGCGCGGCCTTCGTTGCTTCCCTTTCGTCACGGTTCGCCGCTTCTTCATCCACGGCAAATCCGAGCTTGCGCGGCGCGTTCGCCAGATCGGAAACCCCGGCGTTCGAGGTCATGATGATGACGGTATTCTTGAAATCCACCCGTCGTCCCTGTGCATCGGTGAGGATGCCGTCTTCGAGAATCTGGAGAAGGATGTTGAACACATCCGGGTGCGCCTTTTCGATTTCGTCGAACAGGACAACCGAATACGGTCTGCGGCGGATTTTTTCCGTGAGCTGTCCGCCCTCATCGTAGCCGACATAGCCCGGAGGGGAGCCGATCAGCTTCGATACGCTGTGCTTTTCCATGTATTCCGACATATCCACGCGGATCATGGCGTTTTCGTCGCCGAACATTGTGTCCGCCAGAACCTTCGACAGTTCGGTCTTACCTACACCGGTCGGGCCGAGGAAGATGAACGAGCCGGTCGGACGCTTCGGATCCTTGAGCCCCATCCGTCCGCGGCGGATCGCACGGGCAACCGCGTCCACGGCTTCGTCCTGTCCGATGACCCGTTCGCGCAGGATCGCGTCGAGCTTCATCAGGCGTTCGCCCTCTTCTTCCGCCAGCTTTTTCACGGGAATCCCCGTCCATGAGGTCACAATGTCCGCGATATCGGACGCATCCACGACCATGTCGCCGGAACTTCCGGGAACAGATGCGGATTTCTTTGCTTCCAGTTCCTCCGTGAGCTTCTTTTCTTCGTCGCGCAGACGTGCCGCACCTTCGTAATCTTCGCCGAGGATCGCTTCTTCCTTTTCGGCAGTCGTTTTCTTGAGGGCTTCCTCCAGTTCACGCACGTCCGGCGTGGGCGTAAACGAGTCAATGCGCTTCTTGCTTGCCGCTTCGTCGATGAGGTCGATTGCCTTGTCGGGCAGCCAGCGGTCACTGATGTAGCGCACGGACAGCTTCACGGCGGCAGCAATCGCGTCGTCGGAAATCTTGAGTTTATGGTGTGCTTCGTACTTGTCGCGCAGACCGAGCAGAATCTGTTCGGCTTCTTCCGGTGACGGTTCGCCGACCATGACGGACTGGAACCGGCGTTCGAGCGCGGCGTCCTTTTCGATGTGCTTGCGGTATTCGTCAATGGTCGTTGCGCCGATGACCTGCATTTCTCCTCGTGCCAGCGCGGGTTTGATGATGTTGGCAGCATCGACGGCACCTTCCGCACCGCCGGCACCGATGATGGTATGGATTTCGTCGATGAACAGGATGATCTGCGGATTGCGGCGGACTTCGTCCATGACGTTTTTCATGCGTTCTTCGAATTCGCCGCGGTACTTCGCACCGGCGATCATGGCGGAAATATCGAGGGTGACGATCACCTTATTCCGGAGGGTATCCGGTACGCTTCCGTCCACGATGCGCTGTGCCAGACCTTCGACTACGGCGGTTTTGCCGACGCCGGGTTCCCCGATCAGACAGGGATTGTTTTTCGTGCGGCGGGAAAGAATCTGGATGACCCTTGCCGTTTCGTTGTCACGGCCGATGATGGGGTCGATCTTCCCTTCCTTCGCCATTTTGCAGAGGTTTCGTCCGAACTGCGTGAGATTCTGGGCATCGCGCAGACCTTCGTCCGACTTTTTTCCGCCGTTTGCGCCGTTTCCGGAACCGGATACTCCCGAGGAACTGCCGTGACCCCGGTCATTCGACTCCTGACCGAGACTTGCAAGGACATCCCGTCGGAGATCGGCGGCGGACGCTCCCTGTTCCGCGATCAGACGGACGGCAAAGCACTCGCTTTCGTCACACAGGGCAAGAAGCAGATGCTCCGTCCCGATGTAGCCATGTCCCATGCTGACGGCAATGCCCGCCGACTGTTCGATGATCTTTTTCGTGCGCGGCGTAATGTCCGCCGCTGACAGCTTGCTCGGGCTGCCGACACCGACGTTGTCCGCGAGAAGCTGTTTGGTTTTGTCGTAGGTCACGCTGCGTTCGCTCAGCACCCGTTCGGCGATGCCGTCCTTTTCGGAGAGCAGACCGAGCAGAAGATGTTCGCTTCCCACGCAGGTATGCCCCATTTCGGAGGCGATATATAATGCTCGGTTGAGCGCATTCTGTGCCTTTCCGGTAAATCCGATGTTCATGTGGATGTCCTCCTTACCTTATATTCGATCGTTTCTTTCCTTTATTATATATCTCTTGTTATTCTATACGTTTTCATTCCGCGTTATTCGCCTTGCCGAGGATTTCCCGGACAATTGCCGCACGCGCACGGTCGCGTTCCGCCGGAGTCAGCATGCCTTCCCGTTCCGCACAGATCGTGTTCGGCATACAACGCATCAGCATTTCGTCCAGCTTTTCGATGGGAAGGGACAACAGGTTCAGTGCCGCGCCGAGACGAACGTCCGAATAAAGGGAAATCAGTTCGGCGGAACCGATGCGGGTCGCGTACATCATCACGCCCATGTCGCGCATCACGCGGTCAGAGAGGTTGTCGAGCGAGTCTCTGGAAATGCGTCCGCGCAAATCCCGTTCCTTGGCGATGATCTGACCGATCACGTCTTCGAGTTTGGCGATGGTTTCGTCTTCCGTGATGCCGAGGGTGATCTGGTTGGAAATCTGGTACAGACCGCCGGACGCAGAGCTTCCCTCGCCCGTCATCCCGCGCATGGTCAGTCCGAGTTTTTCGAGCTGTCCCTGTAAATTCCGGATGCCGCCCGCGCCGATGTATGCGGGAAGATGGAGCATGACCGACGCGCGCATTCCGGTTCCGAGGTTGGTCGGGCAATGAGTGAGATAACCGAGCTTTTCGGAATACGCGATGTCCAGTACCTCGTCGAGTAATTTTTCCGCGTCCGTGACCGCCTTCATCGTTCCGGAAAGGTCAAATCCGGCGGAAATCGCCTGAATGCGGAGGTGGTCTTCTTCGAGAACCATGATGTATACCGACGCTTCCTCATTGACGATCAGCGCGCACGGTCCCTGCTTTTTCGCAAATTCGGGGCTGACGATATGACGTTCGGCGTAGGATGCACGTTCGATTGCCGGAAGAGCGGAAAAATCCACGAACGTCCATCCGGATTTTCCTTCAAACACCGACCACACTTTTTCGATAATTTCCTTTGCCTGTTCTTCGTTCAGGCGTCCTTCAAACGGGTATCCGTTCAGATTCCGTGCCAGACGAATTCTGGTGCTGACCGCCACGTCGTTTTCCTGTCCCTTATTCTTATACCACATACTCGCTTCTCCTTTCTGTCCCATTTACGCCTGACCGCGCAGGTTCTTCAGTTCATCGCGGATCTCTGCCGCGCGTTCGTAATTTTCCGTTTTGATTGCTTCCTTCTGTTCCGCTTCAAGGGCACGGATGCGGTTTTTGAGTTCCGTCTTTTCGCGGAATTTCGACGGTGCGCGTCCGTTATGCGCCGTTCTGCCGTGAATACGGCCGATGGCGGGTTCCAGCTCGTCCGCGAAAGTTTCGTAGCAGGTCGGACAGCCCACTTTGCCCTCTCTGGAAAAGTCGGACAGCGTCATGCCGCAGAGGGGACATTTCTTGGCACTGCCGCGTTCGGCAAGCTGGCGGGTTTTCGCCGGAGCGAACAGACTTCCGAAAATCTCCTGTTTTGAAAACAGGCTGTCGATATTTTCAAACGGATCGTGGGCAAACAGGCTTTCGAACGGTGCAAACTCCGTTCCGAAACCGCCGAATTTCCCCAGTTCTCCGGATTTCTTCAGCTCGTCCGCACAGTCACGGCAGAGCGAATAGGTTTTTTCCGTCCCGTTGACGTTTTCATGATAATAAAAGGTCGCTTCCTTCTTCTTGCATCTCTCACAAAGCATACGATTTTCCTCCGTTATACAATACAGTTTCTAAAAAATTTGGTTTATTCCATCATAAGCAGCATCAGGATGTGGCGCAGGATATCCGCGCGGACCGCCGCCCGTTTTTCCGCCGGACATTTTTCGAGTGCCGACTGCGACATCGCCTGCATCGCCACGCGCGCTTCCCTCTCGGTCATGACGCCATGTTCGATCAGGTTTTTCAGATACGCCTTGGCTTCGGCTTCATCCAGCATCGTACCGATCGCCTGGAAAAAGTGCATCAGGTATTCGTTTTTGGTCATCTGGATGCGGACGATCCGGATGTAACCGCCGCCGCCGCGTCTGGATTCCGTCACATACCCGCGTTCCGGCGTGAAGCGCGAGGTGATAACATAATTGATCTGGCTCGGCACACAGCCGATTTTTGCTGCGAGGTCGTTCCGCCGCACTTCCGTACTGCCGCCGCCCTCCTCGAGCATCTCTTCGATCAGTCTTGCAATATGATCCGATAATATCATCTCTGTTCTCCGTTTATTTGATTTTGACTATCTTTGACCTTTCGTTGTGGCTATAGTATACCGCAAAAGTCAGAAATGGTCAAAGTCAAAGAAAGTCAAAAAAGATACAGAGAAATCCGGTTAGACGAAATTATGTATCAAAAAGCTCGTTTTTTCTCACGAAATCGAAGTTTTTTATATTTAAAAAAAGACCATCGCTATTTCGTAGGGACACGGCGTGCCGTGTCCGCCAAACAGTTTGGACAAACATAATTCCTTCAAAATCCACGCCTGCTCCGGACATTTCTTTCAAAAAACTATAGAATATCCAAATTGTCAGACGGACACGGCACGCCGTGTCCCTACGAAAACAACGACGGTTTCCTGTTAACTCATCCCACCCGCAGTCCGTTGTATTCTTCCGTCAGCCGCCGCCATGTACGGCGATCCGCAGTACCTGTCGCGTCCAGTCCGTTGAACTTCTGATACTGCGCGACCGCCTCCGATGTCTGTGCACCGTAAATGCCGGACAGCGGAACCGCCGGATAGTCGTATTCGTTCCGCAGAGCGTTCAGCAGAATCTGTAAAAGCAGCACCTCATCCCCGCGCTGTCCCGGCAGCGTAGCGTGCGAGGCAATGTCCGGAACCGCCCGGATCATCACCGGTTCACGCAGTTCCCGTTCAAGCAGATACTCCGCCGTCAGCATTTCCCATGTCGTCCGATCGACAATCCCCGTCACCGGAAGCCGCCGCATTTCCTGATACCGCCGTACCGCCTGTACGGTCGGACGGTTGTACGTCCCCGTCACGTCCACCTGCCACAGCGGTTCGCACAGCACCTGTCCGAGATACCGCAGCATCTCCTGCAGATACGCCGTCCGGACGGCATCGTCCGCGATGTTCACCAAAGCCATTCCTCCCCTCATGAAATCACGCCGCCGAACTGCGCGGTACTTCCTTCATCCCCCTGAACGAGCGTCCGGTAGGTATCCGCAATGGAATTCCACGTTTCCGCACCGACCGCGCCGCTCGGGGTCAGTCCGAACAACTGCTGATACACCCGCACCGCCGTTTCCGTCACACTTCCGTATACGCCGTCCACCGTCAGCTTGGGAATCTCCGTGTAGACGTCCGAAATCCGGTTCAGCCGGTTCTGGAGAATCCGTACACTTTCGTTTGACTCCCCGACCACCAGCGGAATTCCCGGATACGGCGCGTTTTCCACCGAAAAATATCCCGCCGGAAGCGAATTCAGCAGATTCCGGTAGGTCGTGTACAGCGCACGCCATGTGGGAAGCTGCACCACACCGGTCACCGGAAGGCCGTAATCGTACTGGAAATCCTCGACCGCCGCCCGGGTATTCGCGCCGAACACGCCGTCGATCGCCACCGGACGTACGGACGGGTTGAATGCCGCAATCAGTGCAAGAAAATACTGCAATTCCGACACGCCCGCACCTGCCGAACCTTCGCGCAGTTCCGTCCCGTACAGCAGCGTCACGTCTTCCGGCGGGATTCCCTCGGAATTCACGTCCGTGATCCGCTTCACTCCATTATAAATGCGCGCGATGGCGTACCACGTCCCCGGTCCGACGACACCGTCCGGCGTGAGAGAAAACTGTTCCTGAAAGACCCGCACGGCATCCCGTGTTTCCGCATCGAAGTACCCGTCCGGATTCGATATTTTCGGGATGCCGGGAAAATTCCGCGAAATCCGGTTCAGGCGAATCTGGATCAGCCGGACGGAATTGCCGACCGAACCGAGACGGAGCGGCGTTCCTTCGTAGCTCTCCGTCACCCCCTCGACCGGCACGTTCCCGACCAGATCAATGTCGTCTCCGAAGTAGTACTGCAGAATCTCGTACGGCGTCAGACCGTTGTTTGCCAGTGTCACGCTTCCCCACTGGGACAGTCCGCCGCACTGCACCTCCACCCCGTCGCAGTACGCGGCAAACAGCGGTTCCGTCGATCCGCGACGGCGGATGTAGGTATTGAAAATCTCGTCCACGATCTCCGAAATATTCGTGAAAATGTCGCGGCCGTAGACGAAGCTCTGGTCGATGGAGGTGGAGTTGGTGATGTCAAAATCGTACCCGCGGCTGCGGTAATATTCGGTGTAGATGCGATTCAGGACAAAGCTGATCTGGGCGAGTATGTTCGCACGGATGGCAGATTCCGGCCATGTGGGGTAAATCTCGCTCGACGCGACGTTTTTGATGTAATCCGTGAACGGGACAGTCACGTTCCGCGCGGAACTGTCCGGCCGCCCGAGATGGACGGTCACGTTTTCCGGGATCACCGGACGGAGAATCGGATTGTTCACCGGTCACCTCCGTTCCGCACCCCTCCCGTGACCGTACCGTTGCTGTTCCCGATCTCCCCGCGCGTCACGCCGCCCGGCTGAAGGGATTCGGTATCGGGGAATTCGTAGATCATTACCCGTCCGCTGTCCGCACCGGCGATCCGGTCTTCCTCCGAATACGGCAGAAGATTCACCGGCTGCACAGCGGTCACACGGTCGAACACCGGAACGCCTACGCCTTCCACCGGATAATAGCCGTCATAGGTGACGGAAATATTGTAGACCGCGTACGGCTGTGCCGCCCCGGGAACACGGCTGTCGCCTGCGGGAGGCGCGGGAAGAGACACAACGGGGGTCAGACCGTCCGCATTGCTCCGGAGGGAATAAAGAAGCCGTCCGCTGTCACTCTCGCCTTCCGCCGGATAGTCCGTGATCCGCACCACGGCTCCTTCGATGGGGAGCGTTCCGGACGCTTCGGTCACACGAACGCGGAGAAATCCGCTTCCATTCTGATTCATTCGTGAAAAATCCTCGCTTTCCTTGGGATTCGGTACAGTATATGCCGGTTCGGGAGATGGGGTGAATGGGGATTTTTATGCAAAATCGTTCGTCAAAAAACACATTCAAGCAATGCTTTAGTCCGAAATTATCCATTATAAGGAAATTCAATCTCCGCTTAATTGGATATAAAAGGTTTTATAAATACCAATAACATGAAATTTCTTATCTTCACGCTCACCATAACTAAAGCAACGCTTGAATTTCGTGATTTTTCAAAAAAATTCAAAATTCAACAAATGCTTTCTTGCATTCCGCGGCAAACTATGGTATGCTGAAATCACGAACGTGTACACGAACGAATTTCCATCCCAATTCATCACAGATCGGAGAATTTCATCATGACAGACAGAAGCATCATCGGCCAGAAAATCGCGTTCCTCCGCAAAGCAAAGGGACTCACGCAGTCGGAACTCGCGGAACAGCTCGGCGTCAGTCCGCAGGCCGTCTCCCAGTGGGAGCGCAGCGAAACCCTGCCGGACATCCTCACGCTCCCGCGCATCGCGGAAATATTTGACGAAAACATCGCGGCGATCCTCGGCGTGGAGGAACTGAACGCAGAAAAAGCTCCCGCAGAACCCGAAACCGTTCCGGAAGAAGCACCGGAAACCGATACTTTCAATGAAACTATTAACCGTCTCAGCGGCAAAGCTGAAGAAACGGACGAAGAATATTACGACCGTCTCGCGGCGGAAGTGGAAGCGAACGAAGAAGAATATGACCGCCTTGCCGCCGAAGCGGAAGCCGGTGAACCCGCGCATACAATCACAGTTCCGGAAATCAACATCCCGGACATCCATATTCCCGAAATCCATCTGCCGACCGGCGAGGTTCTTCCCGCACAGCATATTCCGGGACAGACCATCCCCGCCCAGAAAATTGATGTTCCGCCGATTCCTCCGGTGCCTCCAGTACCTCCGGTTCCCCCGGTTCCGCCCGTTCCGCCGGTACCTCCGAAGCCGCACGGAATCGGGAACTGGATTAAGAAAAAGCTCGACCGCTCCAATACCCAGATCGACACGTCCGGCTTCACCCTCCCCGTCAGCGAATACACGCTCGACCTCACCGATCCCGACGAGGAATACGAAATTGCCCTCGTCAAGGACGGCAAAATCGTCAACCAGTTCAAGGGCTCCCCGAACGAATTCGTCCGCGTGGTCATCAACGGCGATGTGAAATCCCTCCGTTCCTCCATTTCCGTCGAAGTCAACGGCGACGTGACCGGCGAATCCTCCTCCGGCTTCGACACAACCATCCACGGCGAGGTCATGGGCAATCCGCATTCCAACATGAACATGACCTGCGGCAATGTCACCGGCGACGCGCACGCCAACATGACCCTCAACTGCGGCGACGTGTACGGCAATGCGTCCGCAAATATGTCCCTCAACTGCAACAACGTCGGCGGCGATGCCCACGCGAATATGTCCGTCCATGCGGCAGGCAGCATCGGCAGCAATAAAGCAAAGAAAGAAGAAATCGAAGCCGATTCCGACGACGAAATTTCCGTGGACGGACAGAATGTCACGATCAACGGGGATTACGACGGCGATCTGTCCGCTGCGTGCAGCATCGTCATCAACGGCGACGTGAACGGCGATATTGACACGACCGGCGCAGTCACCGTATCGGACGGCGATATCAACGGCGATATCGACACCACGGGCAACGTGACCGCCGGCGGGGACATCAACGGCGATGTGGACACGACCCAGACCGTCATGGCGGGCGGCGATATCAACGGAGACGTGGATACATCGGCGGACGTGAACGTCGGCGGCGATATTTCCGGCGATGTCGATACCACAGGCGACGTGAATGTCGGCGGAGATGTCGGCGGCGATATCAATACCACGGGCGACGTTGAAGTGGACGGCGACGTGAACGGCGATATCACGACCGACAGCGACGTGACCGTCCACGGCGACGCAAACGGCGACATCGAAGCGGAAAAGGTCAAGGTCTACGGCACCGCCGAGAATTATACCCCCGACGAGGAATGATTTTTCTTGCAATTTCGCCCGGCACATAGTATAATGGAATTGACTAAGAACTAAGAACTAATGGTGAAGGGCTATGGCTGAACTCCATGTCAGGCGGAGATTTCCTTCGGAAACTCCAACAGACATAAAATCCAATATAGTCATTCACCCTTAACCATTAGCCCTTAGTCAAAAAAACCGGAGGTTTTTTCATGAATCAGCCTTTATACGATTTCATTACCGCGCACCGGCAGCGGGAATTCCGGCTGGAACCGATTCCCTCTCAGGCGGAACGCTACAAGGCCGAAGGGCTGTCGCCGCGTGCCAGAATGTCCGACCGTTTCTGCCGCGTGATGGACACGGAAGTGCCGCACATCCTGCCCGGGCAGAAGATCGTGTTCCTTCGCACCGTTCCCCGTCCGTACGACTGCTTCACCGAGGACGAATGGAACGCCATCCGCAGCCACCATTTTCTCCATGAACAGGGCTATGTCTCGAACGTCTGCCCCGATCACACCTATCTCATGAAGCGCGGTCTGCTCGCCGTCCGGGATTGTGCCGACGAATTTGCGAAGGCCGACATTGACGCGCTTCTCCGTCTCGTTGCCCGTTACCGGGACGAAGCTCTCCGCACCGGACGGAACGACGTTGCGGACGTACTTGAAAAAGTACCGGCGTACCCGGCGGAAACCTTCCGCGAAGCACTCCAGTTCTTCCGGATCATCCACTATTCACTCTGGCTCGAGGGCAACTATCACAACACCGTCGGACGGTTTGACAAGTACATGATGCCCTATCTGGAAGCCGATCTCGCGGCGGGACGGCTCACGGAAAACGAAGCGTACGAACTCCTGCTCGACTTCTTCCTCTCGTTCAACATTGACTCCGATATGTACACGGGCATCCAGCAGGGCGACAACGGTCAGTCCATGATGCTCGGCGGAACCGATTCCGACACAGGTTCCGAAATTTACAACCTCCTCACCGGAATGTGTCTCCGTGCGTCCGGCGAACTGAAGCTGATCGACCCGAAGATCAACCTGCGTGTAACGAAAAACACGCCTCTGTGGGTCTACGAGGAAGGCACCAAGCTGACAAAGGTCGGACTGGGATTCCCGCAGTATTCGAACGACGACACGGTCATTCCCGCGCTGATGAAGCTCGGCTACGACAAGGCGGACGCGGAAAACTACACCGTTGCGGCGTGCTGGGAATTCATTATCCCGGGCGTGGGCATGGAAATTGCCAACATCGGCGCAATGTCGTACCCGCTGGCGGTGGACCGTGCGCTGAATACGCTTGAAAAATGCGCGGATTTTGAGGAATTCCGTATAAACGTCGCGGCGGAAATCACCGCGCAGTGCGACGTGATCCGGGCGGGCGTAAAAAACATCTGGTTTGTTCCCTCGCCGTTCATGGAACTTCTCTACGGCGGAAAACCCTTTACGGAAGGGATGAAGTACAACAACTTCGGCATCCACGGGACGGGTGTTTCCTGTGCTGCGGACTCGCTTGCAGCCATTAAGAAGGTCGTATTTGAAGAAAAAACGATGTCCGCTGAGGAATTCACGGCGGCTGTCCGTGCGGATTTCGCGGGGTACGACGAACTTCTGCACACGCTCCGCAGCGAATCCCCGAAGCTGGGGACGGAAAACTCCGCACCGGCGGACGAACAGCTTGTATGGCTGACGGAAACGTTCTCCGGTGCCCTCGCCGGAAAGACGAACGAACGCGGCGGCATCTGGCGTGCGGGAACCGGTTCGGCGATGTTCTATCTGTGGCACGCGGACGAAATCGGCGCATCTCCGGACGGCCGGCGCAAAGGCGAACCGTTTGCGGCGAACTACTCGGCGTCGCTGTTTGCGAAGATTGACAACCCGATCAATATTGTGAAATCGTTCACCGCGCCCGATCTCGGCAAGGTCATCAACGGCGGTCCGCTGACGCTGGAATTCGACAGCAGAATTTTTGCTTCCGAAGAAAGCATGACGAAGGTGGCGTCGCTGGTGAAATACTTCGTCTCGCGCGGCGGTCATCAGCTCCAGCTCAACGCGGTATCGAGAGAAGCCCTGCTCGACGCACAGGCGCACCCGGAAAAGTACGAGCGTCTGATCGTGCGTATCTGGGGATGGAGCGCGTACTTTGTGGAACTCGACAAAGGCTTCCAGGATCACGTCATCCGCCGCCAGGAGTATGCGGTTTAAATGAAGTTTCTCGGGGAACCCTTTTTTGAGGAAAAAGGGTTGGAGTTCCCGAAGGGAATCTCCGCCGAACCCCTCCGAAAAACCTTTTCGGACTGGGATAAATAATATACTAAAAACGAGCAAATTCAAAATCTGACGAACATCAGAATGATAAGCCCAACCTTCCCTTCGCACCCAACGTTGTCATTCCGAAGGCGAAACTCGCTGAAAATCAAAACTGCACGTCCTGCCTGAGGAATCTTTGCACTCTCCTGTGTCAGCCGTAGAGAAAGTCCGTGGTTGTGTTGAAATTTCGGCTTCAGAGGTTTACGAACGCCTATAACGAACAATCAGCACAAATATAGGAACAGCAGATTATTTGTTATGACAAAGTTGAACCTCTGTAGCTGAATAGGTGGGAATACCACGGACATACCTTACGGCTTACACAGTGGCGTGCAAAGATTCCTCGGACAAGAACTTCAGTTGAAATATATAGTAATAAGTCCTCGGAATGACAACGGGAAGCTGAAAGCGAATGAATTCTGTCTATTTTTCAGATTTGCTCATTTATAGTAATAACAAACCGGCGTGTGGTTGAGTTTGACCGCACGCCGGTTTGTTATGCTTACTGATATCCTCCCCTGCTTTCCGGAAGGCTTTGGTATTCGTCCGTGTCCATCATGAACTGCTGCATGAACATACAGAATTTTCCGACGGTTTCCGCTTCCTCAGGTTCGATATTTTCATTGTAACCGTGGAAAACCGTAGTATCCGCCAGAATTTCATACGTCTTTCCGTTCATCGTGAAGCGTATCTCCATATACGTCATCGGCTGGATCACCTCAGCTTCCGCCCGCATATTATCCGGCATCTTCCACAATTCCAGCTCCACAATTTTGTCATATATCGCCGTAATTTCTTCTTCCGAAGGTGTATAATCCGTTTTCGCCGTCCCATCCATGATGAGGTCTTTCTGGATATATCCCTCGTAGGTATCGAGTATGTCCGGCTGGCTTTCGTTAATCCAGTCCGCGTAATACACAGCGAAATCCTGCGGGACACCTTCGGGCATCCGGTTTCCGCAGGCGGTCAGCAGAACAACGGTCAAAATGAAGGGAAAAATTCTTTTCATAAGTACCTCCGTCGAATTATTTTACATATAGCCGCCTTCGCTGTCCGGAAGGCTGTGGTATTCGTCTGTGTCCATCATTAATTCATGCAGGAATCTACAGAAGGTATTGATTGCTTCCGCCTGCTTGGACGTGATATTTTCGTTCAGCCATGTACTATGATTAATTGTAGAATCCGCTAAAATTTCATAAGTAATCCCATCCATGGTAAAGCGTATCTCGAAATATGTCGTCGGCTGAACGATCTCGGAATCCGGACGCACATTGTTCGGCATTGTCCACAATTCCAGTTCCGTGATTTTGTTGTAAATGGCGACGATTTCTTCATCCGTCGGCGTATAATCCGCTCTCGCCGTACCCTTGCGGATGAGGTCTTTCTGAATATAGCCCTCGTAGGTGTCAAGAATATTCATCTGCGCTGTGTCAATCCCCATGGCATAATACACCGCGAAATCCTGCGGGACACCTTCGGGCATCCGGTTTCCGCAGGCAGTGAACAGCAGCAGTCCGCAGAAAAGCATGGGCAACCATTTCTTCATCCTCGTACTCCTTTCTCACATGGCAGGCAGATAGAACAGATACGGCGCGGTAAAAATCGCCAGAGACAGTGCGATCTTCCGCTTCTGCACCTCCGTCATATCTGCTTTTTTCAGTACAATGTATCGGTTATAGATAAAAATCAGAACTGCCGTGACTACCACGCCGAACGTCGTCCAGAGGAATGACCAGATATCGTAAAATGGATTGTTCAGTACCCGCGTGATACCGTAATAGAACAAATCCTTTCCGACACTCATTCCCAGAGACGGTGCGATCATCAGAAGACCGCCGACAAGGTCTGCGGCAAATCCGAACATCCACGTCAGCCACACATTCCGGACAGCCAATGCTCCCGGACGTTCGAGTTTCAGAAATTTCATGGTCAGCCAGAGAACAAGAAAGTCAATCAGCCAGTTGGCAGGCAGTACAATCAGCCATAACTGCGGTATGAACGCGGCAATCATCCACAGCGGCATAATCATGTTATACAGCCGTATCTCGGTCTTTTTCTTCATAAGATATACCTCCGCAGGATTGTTTTACAAGTATACTATATCATAAAACCCCGGCATCGTCAACCGGAACCGGGATTTTTTCATGGAATTTTAATATTTCCGGGCTATATCTCTTATTTTGTTGAAATTTGCTCTTTTCTTGCCGCGAAAAGTATGATATACTATAGATTAACGATAAACTGGATAAGTCTAACCATCCCATAAATCAACGGAGAATACACCAATGTACCAGATGAAAGAAGCCATCCTCTGCAAATACGGAGAAATCATCCTCAAAGGCACCAACAAAAAAACGTTTGAAAACCAGCTTCTCGGCGAAGTAAAACGCCGCGCCGCTCTCGTCGGCAATTACACCGTCCGCTACAACCAGAGCACCGTTTACGTCGAACCGAACGACGAAGAAGCGGAAGAACTGCTCGACGTGATGTACGCACAGATCGGCAAGGTGTTCGGGTTCGCGGGCATCTGCCGTGCGGCGGTCTGCGAAAAGACGCTCGAAGCCATCCTCGACAAAGCACGCGAATACCTCCCGGAAAAGCTGGCGGACTATAAAACCTTCAAATGCACGGCAAAGCGCAGTGACAAGAGATTCCCGCTGTCCTCACCCGAACTGTCCGGCGAAGTGGGCGCGGTGATCCTCGAAACCATCCCGGACATCACGGTTGACCTGAACGAACCGGACATCATCGTCAAGATCGAAGTCCGCGAAAGCTATGCGTACATCCACGCGGGTCAGGATCGCGGTGCGGGCGGAATGCCGCTCGGTTCTGCGGGACGCGGGATGCTCCTGCTTTCCGGCGGGATTGACTCCCCCGTTGCCGGCTACATGATGATGAAGCGCGGCATGACCGTGGACTGCGTGCATTTCGACAGCTTCCCGTACACCAGCGAAGCAGCGCGCGAAAAGGTGCTGACGCTGGCATCCGCGCTGACCGAATACTGCGGCAAGATCAAGGTACACATCATTTCCCTGACCCACATTCAGGAGCTCATGCGCGACAACTGCGACGAAGACTACTTCACTCTTCTTCTGCGCCGCTTCATGATGCGTCTGGCATCGAGATGCGCGGAAGAAAACCACTGTGAAGTTCTCGTAACGGGCGAATCGCTCGCACAGGTAGCGTCGCAGACGATGAAGGCGATGTGCGTAACGGAAGACGCGGCCGACCGACCGATTTTCCGCCCGTGCATCGGCATGGACAAGGAAGAAATCATCAAGATTTCCCGTGAAATCGGCACGTTTGCGACGTCGATTCTGCCGTTCGACGACTGCTGCACGGTCTTCACGCCGAGACATCCGCGGACGCAGCCGGAGCTGGCGAAGGTTCTCGTCGAGGAGAACAAGCTCGACGTGGACGCGCTTGTTGAGGAAGCATGGCTGACGCGGAATACGGTGGTGCTTCATCAGGAACTGTAAGGAAGAAAAATGTCCTTCGGACATTTTTCAAAATTATATGTCCTACGCGGACGGCGCATAAAGGGGGCTCAAACGCCGCCCCCTTTATGAATACCCGGCTTAACGTTCGGGGGACTCGGTCTTAAGACCTCGGACAGACAGCGGTTTGCCCGCATTCAGATTTTCAGGAAGAGACAAGGTTTGGGTGCAAATCTGTCCAAATTGTATGTTCAGTAGAAACAGCCGTGAAGGATAACGAGGGATAACTGAAAATTTAGGTTCCACCTTTTCGAAATACTATATCTCTGTTCTTCCGAGCGGTCTGCTGAGTGCAAACTGCTGTATGTCTGAGCCCTTAAGGGCGAGTCCCACGAATGCAGGGCGGGGTGATTCATAAGAGGGTTTCGCCCCGGAAACCCTCTTATGCGCCGTCCGCGCAGGACGAGAGAAAGTCTGCAATCACAAACAGTCTATAGAGAAAACTAAAAAATACGAGGTACAGCATCATGAAAAGAGACGAATACAGCCTTGCCCTGCTCTGTGACTTCTACGAATTCACTATGAGCCGCGGGTATTTCGAAACCGAAATGCGCGACCGCATCGCGTACTTCGACGTGTTCTTCCGCCGCGTTCCCGATGGGGGCGGGTATGCCATCGCCGCCGGTCTGGAACAGATCGTCCATTACATCGAAGACCTCCGTTTTACCGCCAGCGATATCGAATATCTCCGCGGTAAGGGCTTTTTCTCAGAAGAATTCCTCGAATATCTCGCAAATTTCCGCTTCACCGGCGATATCTGGGCGGTTCCCGAAGGTACGGTCATCTTCCCCGGGGAACCCATCCTGACCGTCCGCGCGACTACCATTGAGGCGCAGCTCATCGAAACCTACGTCCTCCTTGCGCTGAATCATCAGTCCCTCATTGCGACCAAGGCGTCCCGCATGGTCCGTGCGGCAAAGGGACGTCCGATTTCCGAATTCGGCAGCCGCCGTGCACACGGGGAAGATGCGGCCGTTTACGGTGCGCGTGCGGCGTACATCGGCGGATGCACCGGTACCGCCTGCACCCTCTCCGACAAGCTGTACGACGTTCCGGCGGGCGGGACGATGGCGCATTCGTGGGTGCAGATGTTCGACAACGAATACGAAGCGTTCTCCACCTACTGCCGTCTCTATCCGAACAATCCGACCCTTCTGGTCGATACCTACAGCGTATTCGGCTCCGGGATTCCGAACGCCATCCGCGCCGTCAAGGACGTTCTGTGGCCGCAGGGTCTGAAAAAATGTGCGATCCGCATTGACTCCGGTGACATCGCGTACCTCTCCAAGAAGGCGAGAAAAGCTCTCGACGAAGCCGGACTGACCGACTGCAAGATCGTCGTGTCCAACTCGCTCGACGAATACATCATCGGCGAACTCATCGCGCAGGAAGCCTGCGTGGACGCATTCGGCGTGGGCGAACGTCTGATTACCGCAAAGAGCGACTCCGTGTTCGGCTGCGTATACAAGCTCGCCGCCGTGGAAGATGCGGACGGCAACATCATCCCGAAGATCAAGGTCAGCGAAAATGCCGCGAAGATCACCAACCCGCACTTCAAGAAGCTGTTCCGGATGTACTCGAACGAAACCGGCAAGGCGATGGCCGACCTCATCATGCTCCACGACGAAACGGTTGACCAGACCCAGCCGCTTGAAATCTTCGACCCCGAACACACATGGAAGCGTACAATTCTCGAAAACTTCACCGCGCGGGAAATGCTCGTACCGGTGTTCCGGAACGGCGAACTGGTCTACAACCTGCCGCCGATCGACGAGGTACGCGACCACTGTGCGCGTGAAATCGCAACCATGTGGAAAGAAGTTCTCCGTTTTGAAAATCCGCACGGGTACTACATCGACCTGTCCCAGCGGCTCTACGACCTCAAAACCGGCATGATTTCCAAGTACATCAAGGGCAACAAGGACTGATATGAACCTTTCCCTTACCAACTGTACAGTCTGTCCCCGGAAATGCGGGATGGATCGGACAAAATCGGCCGGGTACTGCGGTGCATCGGACAAAATTGAGGTATCCAAGGTGATGCTTCACCGCTGGGAGGAGCCGTGTATCAGCGGAACTGATGAAAAACGCGGTTCCGGCGCAGTGTTCTTCACGCACTGTCCGCTCGGCTGCGTTTACTGCCAGAACCGCGACATCAGCCGCCGCTCCTGTACGGGAACGGTGTACTCCATCCGTGAACTGGCGGACATTTTCCTCGGACTGCAGCGGGACGGCGCGTACAACATCAACCTCGTCAGCCCGACACAGTACACGCCGCAGATCATTGATGCCGTGAAAATCGCCCGGGAAGACGGGCTGAATCTCCCCGTTGTGTGGAACACGGGCGGGTATGAGCTGCCAGAAACCGTCGAAGCTCTCGCGAGAACGGTCGATATTTTCCTGACGGATTTCAAATACGCCTCTCCGGAAACGGCGAAGCTGTATTCACACGCGGAGGATTATCCGGAAACGGCGGCGGCATCGCTGATAAAAATGTACGGACTTGTCGGAAAATGCACGTTTGACGACGCCGGAATGATGACGCGCGGCGTAATTGTGCGGCACCTGATTCTTCCGGGGCACCGTGCGGATTCCATCGCCGTTCTGCGGAAAATCGCGGAAATTCTTCCTGTGGAAAACCTCAGACTTTCGCTGATGGCGCAGTACACGCCGGAATTTCTGGAGGAACCGTCCTCCGCGGATGTGCCTGACCGATACAAAAAAATCCGGCGGCGGATCACGTCGTTTGAATATCAGGCGGTTCTGGACGAATCGGAACGTCTCGGATTCGACGGCTGGTCACAGGAACGCACGTCGGCGACAAAAAAATACACACCCGATTTCTGACAGAAAAACCATCGGATAATTCCCTCTCTGACCGTGCAGACTAACGGTATCAGCGCAGTAAAAAAGGAGGTTTTCCGATGGACAGAAACCGACGGAATCCGCCGCGGATGTATCGTCCTGCGGTCTTTACCGCCGATATGCCGCTGGAATTCGGCGCGGCACTGACGGAATCCCCGTCCGCGTTCGACCGGTTTCAGGCATTGACCGAAGCGGAAAAGAGCGCGTTGATGAACAATGCCGTCAGCATCCGTTCGCGGGATGAAATGCGCGCATTTGTCGAACAGCTCGCGGACAGCGGCGCAAATGACGGCGCAGACAGAAACAACACATTCTGATTTTTCAGGTGACAGCATGAATACAACAAACGTAGAAACCGAACGAAAATATCTGATCCGCTTCCCCGACCTTGCGTATCTGCGGTCGATTGCCGGATGCCGTGAGATGGCGATGGTGCAGACGTATCTGGAACGTAAAGAACCGGAGGTCGAACGCCGCGTCCGGTCGATCACGGAAAACGGCGGGACGGTGTATATTTACACGGAAAAACGTCCGCGCGCGTATCTGAGCCGGTTTGAGGACGAGCGCGAAGTGACACGGGAGGAATATGAACGTCTCCGGAAGGAAGACGGATATTCGGAACTGGTCAAGACGCGGTATGCGTTCCCGTTTGCGGGGCATACGATGGAGATCGACGTCTATCCGCCGGACATCGGCGGGGATGTGATGGCCGGGTATGCGATTCTGGAAGTGGAGATGAGCGATCCGGACGAAACGGTGGAATTTCCGGAATTTCTGGAAATTCTAAAGGAAGTCACGGACGAGAAGCGGTATCATAATAAGACTTTGGCTAAGCTAATGGCTAAGGACGAATGGTGAATGACTAATACAGCCCCCACGTTTTTTCCGCCGTATCTCTTGCCAATCCGCACAATTTATGCTACAATAAAACTACCAATATGTGCATGATACAGAAAGGATACCACCCATGAAACTTCTCGATCTCTCCACCTTCCGTCCGTGGCGTTCGACCGTTCTGGATACCACGACCTTCCTCTTCCC
Organism: Oscillospiraceae bacterium; assembly: GCA_015065295.1. GTDB lineage: Bacteria > Bacillota > Clostridia > Oscillospirales > CAG-272 > UMGS1696. Next base: position 20,100 of record SVQN01000018.1, on the reverse strand, counting down.
AAAGGGCGGCGCATCGTCCATTTTCATCGAGTTCCCGCGCGGTACCTTCTGCGGCGAGGTGATCCGCCCCGATCAGTATCTCTCCATGGACATCACCGTCTGCGGCGAACGTTCCGCCGGGGTCTGCTGGCAGTTCTGGGAAACTTCCTCCAATCAGTACGACCTCAATATCAAAATGGGGCTTCTCCCGAACCTGCCGACCCGCATCGCGCTCCCGTTCTCCGCATTGTTTGCGAACGACCTGTTCATGCCCCGTACCCCCGGCAAGCTCAAGACCGTCGTCCACGGTCATCCCGTCCACCTCGACCGTTTGCAGAAATTCGCCGTCTGCGTGGACAAAACGCCCGTTGACCTCGTTCTGAAAATCGAAAATGTCCGCATCCTCGACGAGGAACCCGAGTATCCCCTCGCCGAAATGAAGATGGTGGACGCGCTCGGTCAGAAAAAGGGTACCACATGGCCGGGCAAGACCGAATCCGCCGAGCAGATGATCGCCGCGCTCCGTGCGGAAGCTGCCGACGCGGACGAAACTCCCCTGCCGGAACGCTCCGCGTGGGGCGGCTGGACGGGCAAAAAGCTGAAGGACGGCACCGGCTATTTCTCCCTCTGCAACGACGGGAACCGCTGGTGGCTCTGTGATCCCGACGGTTACGCTTTCTTCTCGATGGGCTTCGACTGCGTCAATCTCGGCGACCAGTGTAACCTCACCGGCATCACGTCCCTCTGCGAAGACCTCCCGCCGAAAGGTGAAATCGGCTGGTCGGACAGCCAGTGGCACGGCAGAAAGACCGAAAACTTCAACTATTTCGTCCACAACGCGGCGATGGCGTTCGGCGACGATTACTTCAATATCTGGGCAGACATGATCCGCCGCCGTCTGATCCGCTGGGGATGCAACACCGTCGCGTGCTGGAGCGACCGCCGTTTCATCGAACGCGAAAAGCTCCCGTACGTCATCATCGGCTGGGGCTATCCGAACACGACCACCGGCATTTTCCGCGACTTCCCGGACGTTTTTGCACCGGAATTTGAGGAATCGGCGGAAAAATGGGCGCACTTCCTCGACAAAACAAGAGATGACCCGTACCTCCTCGGCTACTTCATGTCGAACGAACCGGCGTGGGCGTTCGTGGACAACATCAACATCGCCGCACACGCGCTGGCGAATGAAGCGAAGCTGTATTCGAAGGACTACATCGTCGGCGAACTGACGAAGAAATACGGCGAGATTGCGAAGCTCAATGAAGCGTGGGGCGCGGAATTTACGTCGTTCGACGACCTGTATACCCCGTTTGAAGCGGCGGATATCGGTAGTTTTTCCGAAGGAAATACTACGGCAATGTCCGACCTCATGGAATGCTCGGTCGAAATGATCCGCCGGTACATCCGGATTCCTGCGGAAGCGGCAAGACGCGCCGACCCGAACCATCTCAATCTCGGCATCCGCTACGCATGGCTGTCCAGCAAGGCACTGGCGGCGGGATGCGAATATACAGACGTGTTCTCGTTCAACTGCTACTCCATGGACCCGTGGGACAGCATCGAAAACTTCTCGAAAATCACGGGCAAGCCGGTCATCATCGGGGAATTCCACTTCGGCGCACTCGACCGGGGCATGGACGCAACGGGACTGCGCGGCGTGGAAAGCCAGACCGAGCGCGGCATTGCGTACCGCCGGTATATGCACCGTGCGGCGGCGCATCCGATGTGTCTCGGCGCACACTACTTCATCCTGTACGATCAGGCATACCTCGGTCGGTTTGACGGCGAAAATTACCAGATCGGCGCACTGGACGTCTGCTCGCGCCCGTACACGGAATTCATCGACGGCATTGTAAAGACCCATGGCGAACTGTACAAAGTCGCGGACGGACAGATGCCGCCGACGGAAGAAAAGGCAAAGGAAATCGAAGCGATAGCGTTTTAAGGGACTAAGGACTAAGGGTTAATGGTTAAGGACTATGACTGAATTTGAGGTCTGTCGGCTTGACGGACAATTTAACATAGTCATTCACCCTTAACCATTAGTCATTAGTCAAAATGGAGGTTTTACTATGTTCTCTAAATTAAAGTCCGCCGTTTCGGTGCGTCCGGACGGCGATTACGTCCTTCCCGATCTTCTCCGGTACCGCTGTTACCGTATGTTCTTCGGCGAAAAGCCCGCGAGAGCAAAAGCGGCGGCACTGGCGTACCTTCTCGAAAATTATCCCGCAAAGGTCTACGAACACGACCTTGTCGCCGGTTCCCGGATGGGATGCTTCGTTCCCGCGGCGGATTACGACCGTACCGAAGCGATCCGTGCCCGTGACATCGCCGGTTCTTACGGCAGCCGTCACTTTACCACCAATGCCGACCACTTCGCGCCCGGTTACGACCGCTTCCTCGCGGACGGGATTTCCGGCACGCTGGATCGGATTCACGAATCCATTGCTATTCACGCGGACGATTCCGAAAAGACCGCGTATCTCGGAACCATGCGCGACGTTCTTGCGGCATTTGCGGTTTTTGTAAAGAATCACGCGATTGCCGCACGCGAAGCTGCCGGACAAACGTCCGATGAAACCTGCCGCGCCAATCTCACCGCCCTCGCCGCCGACCTCGATCACATCGCGTGGGATGCGCCGGTCACGCTCCGTCAGGCTCTCAATCTGACATGGCTCGTCCATCTGACGTTCCTGCTCATGGGCAAGTACGCGATGGCACTCGGACGGATGGACCAGTATCTCTATCCGTACTACCTCCACGACAAACAGGCCGGTACTCTCACCGACCGCGAAGCCGAAATCCTGTTTGCGTCCACGTTCATCAAGATCGGCGAATCGCGCTGGCTCGGCGGGGACGACGTGGTCAACATCGCCATCGGCGGCGTGAAGCCCGACGGTTCCGAAGGCATCAACGAACTCAGCTACATTATTCTGCACGCCGTCCGCGACTGCAACATCCCGGGACCGAATCTGTCCGCGCGTCTCCACGAGGGAATGCCGGACGAATTCCTCGACGAATGCTTACAGGTCATCGGCACCGGGCTCGGCTATCCCGCGCTCATGAACGACCGCGTCAACATCCCCGCGCTGACCCGTCACGGCTATACCCTCGAGGATGCCCGCAACTACTGCTTCGTCGGCTGCATCGAAAACTTTATTCCCGGCAGACAGCCCGCATGGTCGGACGGACGGTTCAACGTGCCGGAATACCTCGAAGCGGTGTTCTTCCGCGGCAAATCCCTGATCGACGAGCATTATCTCGGCGTGGACACCGGCGACGTGGCGGAAATCCCGACGATGGAGGCGTTCATGCGTGCGTTCGAGCGGCAGCTTGACTTTGCGGCGGCGGAATATGTGACAATTTTCGCCAATGAAAACGACCGCTACAACCGCAAAAATTATACCGACCCGTTCATGTCCCTGTTCTGCGACGACTGCATTGCCCGCGGGATGGACATCAACGACGGCGGCGCGCACTATCCGTCGGCACACGGTGCAGGCTGTATGGGCATCGGCACCGTCGCGGATTCCCTCGCGGCCATCGAAAAATGTGTGTTCAACGAACAGCTCTTCACGCTGACCGAGCTGCGCGACGCCATGGCGGCGGACTTCAAGGGCTGCGAAACCCTGCAGGCGCACCTGATCGCCGCACCGAAATATGGCAACGACGACGATTTTGTCGACAAATACGCGGTCTGGTACGTCGATTATCTCGATAAGATTTTCTCGAAATACCGTACCCCGGACGGCGGCCCCTATTATACCGCGATTGCCAGCAACACGGCGAGCGTCTACGCGGGCATGGGCATCGGCGCGACTCCGGACGGCCGTCATGCAAAGGTACCGCTGTCCGATGCGGCGTCCCCGACCTACGGCATGGATCAGAGCGGCACAACGGCGGTATTCCTGTCGCTGTCGAAGCCGGACTATAAACTGGTTTCCTGCGGCACGGTGCTGAACCAGAAGTACACGGAAGATATGCTTCAGAAGCCGGAAAACCGCGCGGCACTTCTGGCGGCACTGAAGGTATATTTTGCCAGAGGCGGACAGGAAGTGCAGATCAACTGCGTATCGAAGGAAACCCTGCGCGACGCGATGGAACATCCGGAAAAGTACGCCGGACTGGTCGTGCGCGTCTCGGGATTCAGCGCGTACTTCACGAAGCTCGACCGCGCCGTACAGGAGGATATCCTGCACCGGACGGAACACAGTGAAATGGGCTAATGGCTAAGGACGAATGGTGAATGACTAAAACAACCCCCACGTTTTTCGGCTGACGTGGGGGTTGTTTTTACCTATTTTGCGGTTTTCTTCTCCGGTTCGCGGACAACATCCAGCATAATCCGCACGCCCATGCGGAATCCTCGGACGAATGCGTCACGCATCTGGGCGATGGAGATGTCCATGCGGATATCCTGGCAATCTTCGTACAATTGTCGTTGGTCTTTGGTCAGTTGTTCAAGGAGCGGGTCTTCAAATTCGTCCAGTTCTTCGACCAGACGGTGATATTCTTCGCGGTCAAGAGGGGGAAGTTCAAACGGGATTTCGTTGCCGAAAAATAAATTTTCGAGAGTTTTCATAAGTACCTCCGGTAAGATTGGTTATAATATCTTACACCAGATATAGCGTAAAATCAATACATCATATCAGGTGTATTGTAAAATGTTTATGAATAACAATACAAAGGTGGTTGGCTTAATGAAACCCTATAACGAAATCCTGCGCGATATCCGGGAAGACCGCGATTTGACACAAAGCGATATCGCACACGTTCTCAAAACAACACAACAGGTGTATTCGCGTTACGAAAAAGGAGAAAATGAAATCCCGATCCGGCATATTATCACGCTTTGCCGATATTATAACATCAGTGCGGATTATCTTCTTGGCTTGAAAGAGGAATGTACACCGCTTATATAAAAAACAGCCCCCACGTCTAAAATGTCCAAATGACTTGTTGTAATCGCAAAGATGGTGTATGATATAGTCCACAATCCTCAATATAAGGAGAAGTGGAAAATGAGGAAAGAGGACTTTACCAGAAACCGCAAAATGAAATTTGTCCACAGTTTGATAAAAGCTATAAAAAGTGTGGAGGAAGTGAAAATCACATGTACGTGTGTACGCGTACAACCTCTCCACCCATCTCTCCGCATTTTCTCCGCCTCCCCATTGACAAATTCATACTCATCCTATATAATATACCCATGAATTTCGTCAATCTTACACAAAAAAACGAGGTACATCATGACCGCTCATACCTTCTCCGGAACGTGGATCACCGACGCGGAATTTGCCGCCCTCGCTCCGCGCAATGTCTTCCACCGTCAGCTTGAAAAAGTAAACCTCCCCTGTGACGACCACCGCAACCGCCACATTCTCTTCCGCCGTGCGTTTGACGCGGACGTTCTCCCCGAATCCGCCGTCCTCCATATCACCGCCGACGACTACTACAAACTCTACATCAACGGTACGTTCGTCACGCAGGGGCCCGCACCCGCATATCACTTCGCTTACGGCTATAACACCGTCGATGTCACGCCCTACCTCCGCGAAGGCCGGAACGTCATCGCCGTTCACACGCTGTATCAGGGGCTTATCAACCGCGTCTGGGTCAGCGGCGACCAGCGTCACGGCCTTCTCTGCGACCTCGTTTTCGACGGTACGACGGTTCTGGCGAGCGATTCGTCCTTCCTCACCCATCCGCACACCGGATATACCGAGACCGGCACGGTCGGCTACGCAACGCAGTTTCTGGAAACCTGCGATTCCCGCGCCGCCGAAGTCGGGTTCGAACAGCCCGATTTCGACGATTCCGCATGGGGTCACGCCCTTCCCCGTGAAATTCTCGACTACACCGTTGTTCCCCAGCCGACGAAATCCCTTGTATTCGAAGAAATCGCGCCGGTACTTGTGGAAAAACGCGCGGAAAACCGTCTGTTTATTGACTTCGGCAAGACCTACGTCGGGTATCTGAATCTCACGGCTTCCGGCAAGTCCGGCGATGCCGTCACCATCCGCTGTGCCCAGGAGCTGAACGACGACGGCGAACTCCGCTATGCTCTCCGCGCGAACTGCAAGTATGAGGAAGACTGGATTTTAGCGGACGGCGAAAGTTCCCTCGACTGGTTCGACTACAAATCCTTCCGTTACGCCGAGCTGACTCTCCCCGAAGGATGCGAAATCACGCACATTTCGTTCGCGGCGCGGCACTATCCCTTCCCCCTCGCGGCATCCATGAAGCCGGAATACCGGGACGACGAAGCGATGCAGGCGGTCTGGGAACTCTGCGTGAACTCGCAGAAATACGGCGTTCAGGAGGTCATTCAGGACTGCATGGAACGCGAAAAGGGCTTCTACGTCGGCGACGGCTGCTACACCGCGCTGGCAAACCTGCTTCTGACCGGCGACGACTCCATCGTCCGCAAGCTGATTGACGACGCGTTCCGCTCGACGTTCATCACGCCCGGTATGGTGACCTGTCTCGACTGCTCGATGATGCAGGAAATCGCGGAATACCCGCTGATGCTGATTTCGCTGATCCTCTGGCATTACCGCGTCTGCGGCGACCGGGACTATCTGGCGAAAAATTACCCGGGCATCCGCGCACTGCTCGATTCCTACCGTACGGACTACGAAAAATCCGGACTCCTGCGCGACCTCGACAAGTGGTGCGTGGTCGAATGGCCGGCAAACTTCCGCGACGGCTACGACGTGGACATCACCGAAGGAAAAGTCTGCCACGAGCCGCACGTCGCGCTGAACGCCTATTATATTGAAGCAATCCGCTGCACGAACAAGATCGCGGCGATTCTCGGCGAGGAACCGTACCGCGACGAACGTGAGCTGGTGAGTGCGTTCCTCGATGCGTTCTACGACCGCGAACGTCATCTGTTCACGGACAGCCTTGTTTCGACCCATTCGAGCTACATCGGCAACATTCTTCCGTTCGCGTTCGGGCTTTGTCCGGACGACGAATGCACGCAGAACATCCTGAACTGGATCGGCGAGCGCGGCGTGACGGGAGTATCGTTCTTCGGCGCGTTCCCGATGCAGTACGGTCTGCTCCGCATGGGACGGCGCGACATGGTGGAAGCGATGCTCCGCGACGAACGTGCATGGCTGCGGATGATCCGCGAAGGTGCGACAACGACCTACGAAGGCTGGGGCAGAGATACAAAATGGAACACTTCCCTCTTCCATCTGACGCTCAGCGACGCGGCGGTATTTTTAGCCGACGTGGACGCCGAAAGGATTTTTGAATAATGTTTTTTCTCGGGGAAAACCTTTTTAAGGAAAAGGTTTTCCCCGAACCCCTTTCCAAAACCTTTTCAAGCAAAAAACATATTGATTCACTATGTTTATTTTATCAAACCCATTGACAAATCCCTCTCGCGGGTGTATAATAGAATCACAGGATACCTGACAATAAGATTCCGCCGATCACGCGGTTTCTGCCGGAAAGGTGCTGCCAAACTTCATCGACATCCGCGAATCTCCGTGGTTTTTTCGGCTGCGCCTTCCTCAGGTACAGCCGGATTTTTTTATCGAAACGGAGGCGGACATCATGGCAGCATCCACCCGTGTCGCCGTCATGGGAATCATCGTCGAAAACCGGGACTCCACCGAACCGCTCAATTCCCTGCTCCACGAATACGGCGGCTACATCATCGGACGCATGGGCATCCCCTACCGCGAACGCGGCATCAGCATCATCTCCATCGCCATCGACGCGCCGCAGAACATGATCGCCGCGCTGTCGGGAAAAATCGGAAATCTGGACGGAGTCAGCGTAAAAACCGCCTACTCCCATATTGAACACCAAACGATATGATTGAAACCATTACGCAAATCATCGAAAAACTCGCACACACGCATTCGCTCACTGTAGAGGAATACGAACTTCTGCTGGAACATCGCTCCGACGAAACGGCGGCCATCCTCGCCGAAAAAGCGGACGCCGTCCGGCGGCAAATCTACGGAAACACCGTCTTCATCCGCGGACTGATCGAAGTCAGCAATATCTGCAAAAACGATTGTCTCTACTGCGGAATCCGCCGCTCGAACAAGTCCTGCGACCGCTACCGCCTGACGAAAGAGCAGATTCTCGAATGCGCCGCCGAAGGATATTCCCTCGGATTCCGCACGTTCGTCCTACAGGGCGGCGAAGGCATCTTTTCTGCGGATCACACGGCGGACATCGTGCGCGAACTGAAGAAAAATTACCCCGACTGCGCCGTCACCCTCTCGCTCGGCGAATATTCCCGTGAGGAATACGCCGTCATGCGCGAAGCCGGTGCCGACCGCTACCTCCTCCGCCACGAAACGGCGGACAAGGCGCACTACGAACGTCTCCACCCCGCCGGAATGTCGTTTGACAACCGGATGCGGTGCCTGTATAACCTCCACGACCTCGGATTTCAGGTCGGATGCGGCTTCATGGTCGGCTCGCCGTTCCAGACCCTGCACAACCTCGCGCTTGACCTCAAGTTTGTCGAGGAATTCTCTCCGGAAATGTGCGGCATCGGCCCGTTCATCCCGCAGAAGGACACGCCGTTCGGAAATTATCCTGCCGGTACAGCGGACATGACGATCTACCTGCTGTCGATTCTCCGGCTCATCAAGCCGAACCTCCTCCTTCCCGCAACGACCGCGCTTGGTACGATCACCAAGGACGGCCGGGAACGCGGCATCAAGGCAGGCGCAAACGTCGTCATGCCGAACCTCTCGCCCCTGTCGGAGCGCAAAAAATACGCCCTGTACGACAACAAAATCGCCACCGGCGACGAATCCGCGCAGGCGGTCGAACACCTCCGTCAGTCGATGGCAAAAATCGGCTACGAAGTCGTCACGGCGCGCGGCGATTTTGCGAAATAGAACGGAGGTTCCCTATGCTTTCCGCCAGAAATCGTTCCCTCCAAACCGGCAGTACCACAACGGATTATGCTGTCTTCGGAAATGGCCGCCGTCCGCTGGTAATGCTGCCCGGCCTGAACACCCGCGGTGTCAAAGGCTCCGCTCTCATGCTTTCGGTTATGTACCGTATGTTTGCAAAAACACACCGTATCTATGTCATCGACCGGAAAAACCACATTCCGGCCGGATATACTGTTCGGGATATGGCGTATGACACAGCAGAAGCAATGGAACAGCTCGGCATAACGCAAGCCGATGTGATCGGTATCTCGCAGGGAGGGATGATCGCGCAGTACCTCGCAATCGACCATCCGCATCTGGTGCATAAACTGGTGCTCGGCGTAACGCTGTCGCGGAACAATCCCACCGTCGAAACCGTCGTCGGAAACTGGATTACCACCGTAAAAAAAGGGGATCTGCGTGCATTTACAGCCGATATGCTTGATAAAATGTATTCAGAAACCTACGGAAGAAAATACCGTCCTCTCCTCCCGCTGCTCACTGTGCTGAACCGTCCGCAGAATCCCGAACGTTTTCTGCGTCTTGCCGAAGCCTGTCTGACCTGCTGTGCATATGCGGAACTCGACAAAATCACTTGCCCTGTTCTCGTTCTCGGCGGACGGAAGGATAAGATCGTAACCGGTGAAGCTTCCATCGAAATTACAGAGAAACTCGGATGTGACCTGTATCTTTACGATGATCTCGGTCACGCGGCGTACGAAGAAGCCACGGACTTCAACCGGCGAATCCTCGAGTTTTTAAACAAGTAAACCCACAAAATTTATCATAAACATCTCTCACGGGGAAGTTCACTCTGACCCATAAGAAAGGACACATCATGGCAATCTACAATCCCAAATCGCTCAAGGCGGAAGAATTCATCAACAACGAGGAAATTCTCGACACCATCCGCTACGCTGAAGAAAACAAGAACAACGTCGAACTCATCGACGCAATCCTCGAAAAGGCACGTCCGAAGAAAACCGAAGACGGCATCCACTGCGAAGGTTTGACCCACCGCGAAGCGTCCGTTCTTCTGGCGTGTGAAATCCCTGAAAAGGTTCAGGCGATGTATGATCTGGCGAAGGAAATCAAGCTCGCCTTCTACGGCAACCGTATTGTTATGTTCGCGCCGCTTTACCTTTCCAACTACTGCGTCAACGGCTGCGTTTACTGTCCGTACCACTACAAGAACAAGCACATCGCCCGCAAGAAGCTGACGCAGGAAGAAGTGCGTAAGGAAGTTATCGCGCTTCAGGACATGGGTCACAAGAGACTCGCCATCGAAGCCGGCGAAGACCCCGTCAACAACCCCATCGAATATATCCTCGAGTGCATCAACACGATCTACTCCGTTCATCATAAAAACGGCGACATCCGCCGTGTAAACGTCAACATTGCGGCGACCACTGTTGAAAATTACCGCAAGCTCAAGGAAGCCGGCATCGGAACGTACATTCTCTTCCAGGAAACCTACCACAAGAAGAGCTACGAAGAACTCCATCCGACCGGTCCGAAGCACAACTACGACTACCACACCGAAGCGATGGACCGCGCGATGGAAGGCGGCATTGACGACGTCGGGCTGGGCGTACTGTTCGGACTGGAAATGTACAAGTACGAATTCGCGGGACTTCTCATGCACGCGGAACACCTCGAAGCCGTTCACGGCGTCGGCCCGCACACGATCAGCGTTCCCCGTCTGAAGCGCGCGGATGACATTGACCCGGACACCTTCGACAACGGTCTTGCAGATGACATTTTCGAAAAGATCATCGCCTGCATCCGGATCGCGGTTCCCTACACCGGCATGATTATCTCGACCCGCGAAAGTCAGGAAGTGCGCGGACGTGCGCTGGAAATCGGCATTTCCCAGATCAGCGGCGCATCCCGTACCTCGGTCGGCGGCTATACGGAAGAAGAACGTCCGCACGACAGCGAACAGTTCGACGTATCCGACCAGCGTACCCTCGACGAAGTCGTGAACTGGATGATGCAGCTCGGCTACATTCCGTCCTTCTGCACGGCGTGCTACCGCGAAGGCCGTACAGGTGACCGCTTCATGGCACTCTGCAAGAACGGACAGATTCAGAACTGCTGCCATCCGAACGCGCTCATGACTCTGACGGAATACCTTGTGGACTACGCAAGCGAAGAAACAAAGGAAATCGGCTTCGAGCTCGTCGAAAAGGAACTGAACAATATTCCGAAGGAAAAAGTCAAAGCAATTGCCGCAAAGAATATCGAAGATATCAAGGCATCGAACCGCAGAGACTTCCGGTTCTGATGGAACGATGTTACCGTACTGTATATCGAAACAATATCGTAAATTCAATAAAAATTTCAATCGGTGAATAAATGCTCGTAGGGCGGGGGTTTATCTCCCGCCGTTACGAACCGTTTCAATTCCTTCACGGCGGGAGACAAGCCCCCGCCCTACGGATTTTAAATTTTCTAATCCAATTTTATTCTACCAAATACACATTGAATACTGGAGGAACTCTATGGGATTGAACGAACAAGTCTCCGCCGAACGGATTCACATCGGATTTTTCGGTCTCCGCAATGCTGGAAAGTCAAGTGTCGTCAACGCCGTGACCGGACAGGCACTCTCGCTGGTGTCCGATGTCAAGGGCACGACCACCGACCCCGTCAAAAAGGCAATGGAGCTGCTCCCCCTCGGCCCGGTCGTCATCATTGACACCCCCGGCATCGACGACGAAGGCGAACTCGGTCAGATGCGTGTCAAGCGCGCGATGCAGACCCTCAACCAGACTGACCTTGCCGTTCTCGTCGTGGACGCGGTGAAGGGGCTGTCCGACATGGATAAAACGCTGACCGCGTCGTTTGAAGCGAAGAAAATCCCCTACCTTATCGCATACAACAAATCCGACCTGCTGGAAAATATCCCTTCCCCTGCCGCAAACGAAATTTTCGTCAGCGCGGCGGACGGCACGAACATCCACGAACTGCGCGAACGGATGGGACATCTCGTCAAAACCGAGGAAAACAATAAGCGCATCGTCGCCGATCTGCTCGAACCGTGCGATTTCGTCGTTCTCGTCACGCCGATTGACAAGGCCGCGCCGAAGGGACGTCTGATTCTTCCCCAGCAGCAGACGATCCGCGATATTCTCGACGCGGGCGCGGTTCCGATTGTCACGCGCGACACGGAGCTTCCGCAGACCCTCGCCAAACTCGGTCAGCCGCCGAAAATGGTCATCACCGACTCGCAGGCGTTCGGCCGCGTCAGCCGCGATGTCCCGCGCGAAGTCCCGCTGACCTCGTTCTCGATCCTCATGGCGCGCTACAAAGGCGACCTTGCGGAAGCGGTGCGCGGCGCGGCAAAGCTCGACGACCTCCGCGACGGCGACACCGTCCTGATTTCCGAAGGATGTACGCATCACCGCCAGTGCGAGGACATCGGCACCGTAAAAATGCCGAACTGGATCCGCAAACACACCGGAAAGGACATCCGGTTCGAGTTCACATCCGGCGGCGAATTTCCGGAAGACCTGTCGAAATACGCGCTGGTCGTCCACTGCGGCGGCTGTATGCTGAACGAACGCGAAATGAAATCCCGCATCCGCCACAGCATCGGCAGCGATGTCCCGATCACGAACTACGGCATCGCCATCGCGCATATCCACGGCATTCTGGCACGCTCAATCGAACCGTTCCCGGATATTGTAATGGAATAAAGACTCGGAGGGGCATCTTTTCAAAAAAAGTGTCCCTCCGTTATTAAATTATCAGAAAAAATTCAAAAACCCCCTTGACAAACCCGAACGGGTGTGGTATGATATATGAGCGCAAGGGAAACACCTAAGCGAATGCGCTATTAGCTCAGTGGATAGAGTGCCCGGCTACGAACCGGTAGGCCGCAGGTTCGAATCCTGCATGGCGCGCCAATGAACCTTCAGAAGAAATTCTGGAGGTTTTTTGTTTGGCGGGACATGCGGATTTGAAGGGTGCGCCATCAATGGACATCGTACGATGTCCATTTTTGTTTTGTATGAACGCGTGTTTTTTCTCACATAAATCCAAAATTTTTTTAAAACCCCTTGACAAATGCGGACGAATGTGATATTATATATGAGCGCAAGGGAAACACCCAAGCGAATGCGCTATTAGCTCAGTGGATAGAGTGCCCGGCTACGAACCGGTAGGCCGCAGGTTCGAATCCTGCATGGCGCGCCATCAACGGATACCGTAAGGTGTCCGTTTTTGTTTTTCCTGTACTTCCCTTCCCCGCAAGAAAAAAACTCCCGTTCTCGGAAGTACACATATTCTTCATAAAATAACAGTGACCCTTGACCGTACTCTTTCTTTACAGACTACAGTCAAGGGTCACTTGTGATTCTTGATATCTAACATCTTATTATCCTCTCTTTCTCTGATCTCCCTCTCGCTGACGATTTCCATCTTAAAAATTCAAACACGCTTCACTTACATCTTTCTCAAAAGGAGAACACTTTCGTTTATCAGGTGTTTATCGTTCTGCAAAAGGGGCGGTTTTATAACACCGGACTTTTTTATAAAATCGCACCATTGCGATTTCCGGAAGAACTTCGCTTACTGCCGAGTATGAACGTGATTGATTCTTCTCGTATGTGCTATTTAAAACTATCTATATGAACGCGTAACACCGCCGTGTTTGTTCCCCGGCAATCCGATTCATAAACGCTTTAGAATAGCTACTTGTCTTCCGAAGAAAGTCCTGTCTGTTATCTGTACATCGGTTTGTACCTCTCTTTCTTCTGTGGCTATAGTATATCACAGTTTTCCGGCTTTTTCAATTGGTATTTTATCAAAAGATCACAACTTTTTCTTGTGCATACGGCAGAAAATCATAATTCATTCATATTTGTATTTACAAATCCCCTCCATCTGTGCTATAATGGATATGTTGCGGGGCTTACAGAAAATCGTACAGAACGGCATCGGGGAGGAATCTTTCACAGGTTCCTCCCCGATTTTTATATCCTTATTTTTTCGGCTGATACGAAATTTCGTTTACCGAATAGACCGTGACGAACGCCGTCGGGTCGGTTTTCCGGACGTAGTCCATCAGTCTTTTATACTCCTGTTTGTCCACAATCGTGATGATCTCGCGGCGGACAACATTATCGTAGGCACCTGTTGCATCGTAAAGAGAGGCACCGCTGTGAAGGTCGTGCAGGATGAACTGCGTGATTTCCTCCACCTTCGGGGAGAGAATGCACACGCGGCGTTTCAGGTTCAGACCGAAGATAAAGTGATCCACGATCATACCGCCGAAATAGGTACCGATCAGGCTGATGACGACCGTCTTTTTGTCGTAACAGATCGCGGACGACAGCGCGACGACCAGTCCGGAAACGGACATCGCCTGTCCGAGGTCCATCCGGAGATAACGGTTCATGATTTTTGCGACAATGTCCAGTCCTCCGGAAGAGGCATTGCACGAGAAGAGGAACGCAAGACCGATGCCGACCACAAGGATATAGCCAATCATATCCAGAAACGGGTCGCCGGTGAGGGACTGGAAATCCGGAAACACGATTTCAAAAATACGCATGACCGCGGGCATGAGAAGAGAGCAGTAAACGGTTTTCGCGCCGAATTCGGGGCCGATCAGAAGAAATCCGATGATAAGGAGGACGACGTTCAGCAGGAAGGTGATCGCGGAGACAGGCAGAGGAACGAAATTGCTGATGACCATCGCAAGGGCAGTGCCGCTGCCGACGGTGACGTGACTCGGGAGCATGAAGAAATACACGGCGGCGGCGATGACGGCGGTGCCGAAGGTGATGATGAGAAATTCGCGGACGGAGCGTTTGTTGAACATGGCGTTTTCCTCGTAAGAATGGAATTTTTTGTATGAATATAGTATACTATGCCGACACAGGACTGTCAAGAGCAAGATAAAACGAATTTTCCCGAAAATCCTCTTGACAACAACCTATCTTTATGGTAGTATATTACGCATGAGTTAGCAAAGGCTAACCAAAATGCACGGAATAATTGAAAGTATAAGGAGATCATCCAATGAGTGTAGTAATTGTCGGCGGGAACGAATGTATGGTGCGCCAGTACAAGGAGCTGTGTGCGGAATACCGGATGAAAGCGAAGATTTATCCGAAGATGAACGGGGGGCTTCGCGGGGCTGGTACACCGGAGCTGCTGGTATTGTTCACAAATACGATGTCTCACAAAATGGTAAATTATGCCCTTGCGGAAATCTGCGGAAAGGGTACGCGGATCGCGCGCTGTCATACCAGTTCCCTGAGTGCGCTGAAGAAGATTCTGGCGGAACACACGGAAATGGAGTTCTCAGGGAATTGACTTTACTTTTTTTAAATCCCACGAAGAAAACGTGAGATATGCACAAAAAAAGCATGGGTGTATAGTGATATTTCGCACAAATTGCGCGTTTTATTTTATGCTTTCCGTGTCTCCTTGACATTGCCTGAAATATGAGATATAATGTGCACTATTGACGGAAATTCCGAAAAAACGTTAAAAACAATTGATTATATCAGGAAGGAATACATATAAAGAAAACGGCATAACTTATGAGAATCATACCAAATCAGGGGGTATGTGACCCTCATATTCATATTTTCAACGGAAAGGCGTATCTTTTTTCAAGCCACGACCGTGGACCGAATCAGCCGATCTTCCGCATGGATGACTGGCAGATATTTTCCAGCGATGACCTGCTGAACTGGAAGCTGGAGTGCGTAGTCCACCCGGAAGACACATTCCTCGGAAAATGCGAAGAATGCTATGCAACAGATGCGGCTGAACGGAATGGAACGTATTACTTCTATTTTTCCGATCAGCAGCGATGCACAGGGGTAGCTGTCAGTGAAAACGGTCCCGGAGGCCCTTACAAAGATGCTCTCGGAAAACCGCTTCTTCCCAAGGGCCTGGTTGATACAGCCTGTTATGATCCCACAGTGTTTATTGATGATGACAAAGAAAAGACCCCGTATATCATTTTCGGATATACGGTATTCGGCAAAAAATACTATATCGCACGTCTGAATGAGGATATGGTCTCCCTTGCCGAGCATCCGAGACCGATTGAACTGATAAACGGCTGGGAGAACGATGCTGCATGGATTACCAAGCGCAATGGAATCTATTATCTCAATACACACGGCGGCGTTTATGCGACTGCCGATAATATCTATGGCCCGTATACCTTCCGCGGTCAGTTCTGTGACGATGCAACCGTAGATCACGGCACATTCTTTAACTATCATAATCAAACCTATCTCGCATACGGTATTCCGGAAAACTGCGGCGAGGAAAAGGTGGATTCCTTTTATCGTACTACCAAAATAATATACGCGCATTACAAGGATAACGGAGACATTGTTACCGATAAGTTCATGTATACGGCGGGCGTAGGCCAGTATGATGCTTCATGGGATGCAATCAAGGGCGAATGGTATTTTGCAGCATCGGACGGGATTTACAAAAAGGAAAATGCTGACGGTTTTGAAATGCGCGGAATCACGGATAATTCCTATCTGTATTACCAGAATATTCACGGCATGAGACAGAATGCACTCATCAAATTCCGCGTTTCAAACGGCAGCGGAAACGAGTGTACCATTGAGATTCGTGAAAACAGTCCCTTCGGAAAAATGCTTGGCTGTCTGAAGGTTGGAAATACCGGCGGATTCGATCATTTTGCCGAGCTGCCCTGTCGCCTTGAAAACACAAACGGTACTCATTCCCTTTGCTTTGTATTCCGCGGTGAAGCCGAAGAACTGCTTCGCTTTGACGATTTCTGCTTTGAACAGGTTCGCCCGTAAGGCATGGAATCACAGAATCGAAAAATCTGTTATTGTAAGGAGATATAAAATGAAAAAATTACGCGCAAAACTCGCATTTTTTCTCGCACTTCTGATGTGCGCGCCTCTGTTTGCATCCTGTTCGGACAATGCTGTTTCCGCAGAACCGTCGGGCGTACAGCAGGGGGAAACGACCGCTCCGGCAGCCGAAGAAGAAGCCGTTCCCGAGGAAACCGAACTGTCCGACGGACTGCCCGACACCAATCTGGACGGGTATGAATTCCGGTACTACTCCATGCTCTGGACGGACGGTGTTCATGCCGCTCACCGCATTATGGCGGAAGATTATACAGGCGACCCTGTGAACGACGCCCTCCGCGACTCAACCCTCTACATTGAAGAACGCTTCAACTGTAAGATCACCGTGATTGACGGCGGCGACGCTTACTCGATGGGCGGCAACACATCCAATCTCATTGTTTCCGGCGACAATGCGTTCGACGTTGCCGTTGGGCATGACGGAACCATGATGGGACTGGCAAAGCAGGGAATGTTCTATAACCTGAAAAATGTCGAACAGTTTGATTTCGAGAAACCGTGGTGGCTCCCTTCCATGGATCTGGAACTCTGCGGCAAGATGTATCTGGCATCCTCCTATCTGTCCTTTACCAACCTTCACTGGACGCGCGCGATCATGGTCAACAAAAACATTATGACCGAACTCAATGTTGAAATTCCGTATGATACCGTCCGGGAAGGAACATGGACGCTGGACAAAATGTGCAGCCTTACGGAAAACACCTATTCTGATCTTGACGGCGACGGCCGAAAGACGGAGAAAGACCGGATCGGTCTCTGCACGGGGGTCGAAACGCTGTACTGTCTCCAGGAATCCCTTGGTCTCGGCGCGTACACCGCGCAGGCAGACGGCACCAGAACGCTTGACCTTGACCTCGAACGGGTAGATACGGCACTCGGAAAGCTCCGCTCGATTTTCAATACCGACAACTGCATCTACAAGACCAACTCGGCGTTTACCTCCGAAATTTTCAAGACCGGCACGGCGATGATGGTTCTCGGCCAGATCGGGGATGCGTACGACATTTATCGTGACAGCGATTTCAACTACGGCTTCCTTCCCTGCCCGAAGTACGATGAACTTCAGGAAAAATACATCAACGGATGTACCGACCTGCCGTGGGCAATCCCGAAGACGGTAACGCCCGAACAGGTAGATATTATCGGCACCATTGTGGAAGCGACTTCCTGCTACAATTACAAGAATGTTCTTCCCGCATATTTTGAAGTAGCCATGAAGAGCCGCACGGCAGATTCGCCCGACGACTCGGAAATGCTTCAGATCATCGCCGACGGACGCACCATTTCGTTTGGGTTCTCCTACGGTCTGACCTTCAACGATGTTCTGCGGAAGCTGATCGTTTCCAACGAAGAACTCGCTTCGTATTATCAGGCCAATCAGAAGGCTGCCCAGAAGGTTCTGAGCACTCTCATCGAAGACTTCAACACCATGGAATAATTTCTTTTACCTGAAAAATATCCTCAAGGCTGACGGAACTGCGATTTTTCCGAATCGTGTTCCGCCAGCCTTTTACATTTAACAAAATTTCTGCAAATCGGTAAAAACAGTTGATTTCGACATATTTATATGGTATAGTAATTATAAAAAAGCACCAAAGTATTGTTGCAGCAATCAACGCGGAGGATTTGTGGATATGAAACGTATGTTCTCCCTTCTTTTTCTTTTTCTGCTTCTTACCGCCTGTTCACCGAAGCCTGCGGAGGTTTCCCGAACCGTCGGAGTCGGCCGCGAAGTGACAACGGCTGATGCGGTCACGGACGGCTCGTTTGCCCCGGAGGAAGACGCATCCTCCGGGAACGAGGCAGGTACATCCGCACCGGGTTCGGCTCCGCTCTGGGAAGTCGTGAACGGCGTATACGAATACAATTTTCCCGCGCGGGATGACAGCGGGCTGTCCGATCTGACGGGTCTGGATGCTCTGCGGTACATCCCCTTTGACGATGCGGCGGCGGACAACAACGACTGGTACTTCGGTCCGACGGTACGCGATCCCGCGACGGGGGAGGTCACTCTTTCGTGGGGGAAGGATCGTTCGGACTCCACCATGGCGATTCTCGAAAAATACGGTGTGATCTACCGCGGAGACGAGACAAAGAAGGCGGTATATCTGACCTTTGACTGCGGCTACGAGACGGGAACGACCGCAAAAATTCTGGACACGCTGAAAGCGAAGAACGTCCCGGCGGCGTTTTTCGTGAACGGTCACTATGTCGAATCGGCGCGGGACATGGTTCGCCGGATGATCGACGAGGGGCACATTCTCGCCAACCACTGCGTAAACCACTACGATCTGACGACGGTAGACAAAGACACGTTCGTGAAGGAGCTTCAGGGTCTGGAGGACATTTTCTACACCTACTTCCCGGACGCCGATCCGATGATCTACTTCCGTCCCCCGTCCGGCGCGGCGAACGAATGGGTTCTGTCCCTCGCGGACAAAATGGGCTACACGACGGTGATGTGGTCCTGGGCTCACCGCGACTTCTACGACGACGACCAGCCCGGCACCGCCGAGACGATCGAAAAAATCAAGACCGGTCTCCACAACGGCTGCGTCTATCTCCTCCACCCCGAATCCACGACCAACACCGCCATCCTCGGCGACATGATCGACTGGGTTCGCAGTCAGGGGTACGAGTTCTATCCTTTATGTGATATTGGGGTGGGGTGAGGTTTTTCCTTGGGGGAACCTTTTGAGGAAAGGTTCCCCCAAACCCCTTCCAAACCTTTTTGGTCTGCTATCAAATTTCGGATATGCAGATTTTTTGTTTTCTAAGGGGGATTTTCTTGGGTCTGTGCGTAGCCATTTCGTTGATCCCATCCGCTGACATGATGCTGGTTTGAAATTCTTCGAAAATCGTTTTGGGGAAGTCAGGCTCCGCCAAGACCCTGACTTCCGTTGCCGGATGGGATACATTGATGAAGTGCGTCACGTCAAAATTCAGCTACGTTTCGAAATCCCCCGCACTCCTTGGCTGTCGCCGTTCGTGCTTTTCAAAAAAGACTGTATGTCAGCCGACCAAACTATCGTAAAGCGCGGACGGCGGGATAGCCAAGACGCGCGGAAAACCAACATACCGTAGCTGAATTCAAAAGTGGCGTATTGTATCACGCAGTCGAAAAATGGCGAGGGAAGTCAGGGTCTTGGCGGAGCCTGACTTCCCCATAACGATTTTCGTAGAGATAAAAACCAGCCCCACGTCAACAGGTCTAACAAATTTCAGCCGTACTCCACGGTATATTTCAAAAAGCCCCCTCCCCATCATATAAGCCAAACAAACCGGCTACAACAGATTAAAAAGGTTTTGGA
>SVQN01000017.1 GCA_015065295.1 Oscillospiraceae bacterium | reverse complement strand
GACGCCTTCGGTAAGCCAGCGTTTCACGAAGGCGTCCGCTTCCGGTGTGGGTTTGTTGCGTTCTTCGTTGTGATACCCCTGTATCTGACGGAGATTTCCGTCGGGAGAAATCTCGACGGTATACAAAGGGATTGCCGGAAGCATCGTCCGGCGGATAAAAATGATGATGGTGCTTCCGGTCGCGTGCCGGTCAAGATACCCGCCGACACAATGGTGCTGGATCGTACCTTCGAGTTTGATGTCCGACAGTTGCTCCGGCACGATCGCCATATACCCGTCCTCAACGAATTCATATAAATTCCGGTATCGAGGATAAGTCTTCTTCCGGTATGACGGATATTTCATCTCCGTTTTCAGATGCTGTGCCGCCTTCGTGAATTCGTCGTGAGCCGCTGTCAGATGCTTCGGCCACCGGATCGTCGGTACATCCGTATCACGTCCGAGAACTTCCGCCGAACTCCGGTAGTCACGCAGGACGGACAGCCCGCCGTTCCGGTACCCCTGCTTTGTCAGATAATCCATGATCGCCTTCGGTGCATCGCCAATCTGCTTCGACAGTTCCGCGACATCATGCCAGACAAATCCGGTGCTGTACCGCTCCGCTTCTTTGGCGGACACTTTCAGATGCTTGTACATATCCATCGTGTTCAGGATGTCCTTGCTTTTCAGGATCGCTTTATAATCCTGTTTCGGGATGCCACGCAGAAACTGACGTGCATCCTTCGCCTGCCAGTTAATGTGGTTTGCATTCTTGGTGCTTTGACACACCAACGGTTCCCACAGGTTTTCCAAACCGAACTTCACCGCCATCTCGAACGCAAACGGATATCTCGCCGCACAGGAAAGAATCCGTCCCCACGGAACCCGGTTTGTTTCATAGCGGTATCCGCTCAGCTTGATCGGATACTTCCTGTCCGAAAATTTTTCTGTCGGTATGTACTTCAGAAACGTCTTCTGTAAATCTTCCAGCCCGACAATATCATACGAAATTGTCCATCCATTGCAGGTAAACGGCCACGGTTCACCGATCGACTTTCGACGTCTCCATTGGGTATGTCCGCTCAGATTGCTGTATGTCCGCGCCGCCATGACCGCCTTCCCCGGCGTCAGCTCATAACGCACTTCCTCCGAAAACTCTACCTCCGGATTGCTGAAAAAGCTCCGGAAGCGGATCATAATGTAGAACCCTCTCACCCAGACACATTCCGGCGAATGTACCTCCACAAACAACAGCCGCATAATCTGTCCGAGGCCTTCCGGATTACAACTACGGAAACGACCGGTCGCCTTGAATGTTATCTGTTCCCTGCAGTTCGGACATAAACCCGTCTCGTTGTGCTTTGCCCGGTAAAATTCAGCCCAGAGGTTTGTGTCTTCACGGAAGGCTTCAAGCTCTGCTCCGCAGCGGGTGCAGAAGCCCTGACGGCACCGGTAAGAATATTTATAATAGAAAATGAAATGTTCCACCCGGTTCAATACCCGATCTTCCCATTCGGGCGGTATGCTCCGGTATTTTTCATCAAGAATATCCATCCCGCACCTCACAGAAGCTCAAACAGTGAGAATTCCAGATTTCCAGTCATCTGGGATTTTGCTTTTTCCGGCTTTGCGGGAACCTCCGGAACCGCTTCCTTCTCCGGTTCCTCGAACTCGCTCATGCGGATCGTCAATACCATATCCACGACCGCGCCGGGGAACCAGAAGCCCACCGCTTTCCGGTAGGCTTCAATGTCCGACAGTGCGTTCCCACATCCCGCGACAACGTGCGCCACGCAGTCCGCGAACGTCTTTTCCGACTGGACGACCGCCTGCGCGAATTCATCCTGCTGACGGCAGAACGAGATCAGTGCGTCCGCGACCGGACGTTTGACCACACCTTCCTTCTGACCTTTCACCGAGGACAGCCCACCCTCGATCTTTTCAATTGCCTTGGAAACAAAGTCTTCCATTTTTGATACCCTTCCTTTTGTTATTTCAAAAACGGACAATCGTCCGTTATATCCTTGCTGTAAGAGCGTTCCAGTGAAGCGGTAAAGAACGAATCCGTATCAAAACTGCCTTCGTCCTTTTTCTCTCCCTGCCGTTCAACCGCCCGCTGATTCAGATAGCCCGCGAATTTCGTCCCGAACAGCGTTTCCGGACGGAGGTATTTCGCCGCATCCGTCCCGATCCACTCCTCCGCTTTCGTGTCGATCACAGTGATGAAATCTTCCACCGTGCATCCTTCCGAAAAACGTGCATTGATCTTTGTACGGACGGAATCCGTCAGCGTGTATCGTGTTTTCAAACGTCCGTTGAGGTACGCCAGAATCCGTTCACAGTCTTCCTGTGACGTCTTCCGGCTCCCCTCCAGAATTTTCTCGATCGGGCGGTACTTCGCATCTTCCGGCGCATCTTCAAACACCCGCAGGATCAGATACTTCACCGCACCGCCGACCACCTCCGCCGGCAGCTTCATCAGCTTGTCCGCAAGAGGTTTCGTGATAACCAAACTTTTTTTCATTATTTTTTCGCGTGGTACCCTGGCCGCGTTTCAGGTGTGCTATACTGTTTACGGGGACAGGTTTTCTTCCTTTCTTTTGTTATCTGGGATGGCGCACGATGGTTCAGCCTTGCATCGTGCGCCATCCCTTTTTGCCGCTCTCCGTTTCCGTCGGCGCAGACGTTCATACTCCCTCTTTTTCTCCAACTCCCGTTCACGCTGTTCCCGGAAGATCGGTTCAAAGTATTCATCCGCTTTCTTCTGTGCCGCCACAAGACAGCTCCATGTGTGAAACCAGTGTACCTTGCACATCCGGTCACCCGGCATCCGCATATACCGCTTGTACGCCCATGCTTCCGCATCTTCTGTGACAAACCGGCATCCGCAGTGTTCGCACACCTTCGTCGTCCGAACCGCCATGGTTACCACCTCCCCAGTTCAACCGCACTGGGGTTTGCAATGGTCCGGCTGTTCGTGTGTAGGTCCTCCAGTTCCACCAGCATCATTTCGTTCGGGACATTATGCGCCATCCCGATCCGGTCGGTATCTCCGATGTAACGGAAAATGATCGCCGAAATCCTGCGGTACCGGATGCCGTTGCAGACGACCGGTTTCCGCTCTTTCGCGGCATACATCACTTCGTCTTTCGTCATGCCGGACACCCCACCAGTTCACGAATCTTCCGCAAAAACGGTACCTCCCGTTTTTCAAGATGCACATGCTCACAGTCGATCCAGATTCCGCCGCGCTTCTGATCCACCTTCACACCGGGAAAACGCTCTTCGAGAAACATGATGTCCCTGATGATTTCGCCCGGAGCCTCGTGGATCACGATCACATTATTAATCATGTCCGCGCCGTCACTGATACCTACCGAAAACGTGAGCGGAATCCCGTTGATGTGCTGATCGTATGCCAGCCCCCGCAGAATCCTTCCGATCACATCATTGATCGCCTGCTGCCGTTTGTTGTCGATCATATTAACTCCCTCTCTTTTGCAATTATTTCATACGCCTTGAAGGTGATGTAATAATCAACCGACATTCCGTTGTGTTCCAGAACTGCGTTTTTGTACAGGGCATAATAATGATCGTATCTCTGAGTGATATACTCTTCCGATAACTTTCTTGCGCGGAGCTTTTCCGCCTTTGCGGTGATCGCCGCTTCGATGTCCTTCATGTTCATCATCTCCAAGGCTCCTTTCTTATTCTTCGACAGAAAGGTGCTTCCTGGCCCATTCGATCCCCATCGTGCGGATGCACGCCCGGGCATAATCCGCTGCGGCACGTCTCAGCGTTTCGTCACGCTTCGCCTGCTGCTCGGGTGTCCGTACCGGATCGTAAACGGTCGAGGTCCCGTACTTCCCTTTTAAGTATGTAACGTTGTACTCTACCCCATCGACCACTTCGCGGGTTTTCTTGATGATCTCCATTTCCACGATAAGCACCTTCCTTTCACTAGATTCTATTCGCCGGACAGACCCGGCTTTCCGTTTTTATTTACAGTCTTTCCGTGCCTTCCGCCCGGAACTTCCAGCCTCTGCGGCACGTCTCTCCCGCCATGCGTCAATATCCCACCCTCCCGGAGTGTGGAACAGCTGAAACTTGATGCCGAGGATGATACACATCTTCTCAAGCTCCGATACCGTGAAGTCATTGTAGCCGTTCGCTTTATTCAAAAACGATCCTTCGGAAATGCCGATCATCTCGGCCATCTCCTTCCGCTGGATCCCTCGGTGTTCCAGGATTCTCAGAACTTCTTCAACCATTTCCGGTACCTCCGTGAATCAGCACATCCATTTGGATTGTCATGTTCTCCACATCCGGTGAGCCGTACCTGCCGTATTTGGCGATAAACGCGCCTTCGTCCAGCTCGTACATCGTGCAGAGGTTCGCGTAGTTTGCTTCCACGACGGTGATCTCGTCATAGAGTTCATCTCGTTCTTCATCGGAAATGTCCGTTTGAATAACATCCCCCGCCCGGAACAGATACTGTGCGTACACCTCCGCAATCCGGATCAGCAGAGCCGCCGCACTGTCCGGACGCATTTCCGAGGTGATGATATCCCCTCCCGGCGTGACCAGATACCGCTCTTCGAACCGTTTACCGCAGCAGATCACTTCGGCCGGCGACTGGAAATAAACCGCTTTCAGACGCACGTTCCGGAGATACATCACATCATCCGCCCGGAGCTGTCTGCCGGATTGTCGGGCGATTTCCTGATAGGTATCCTCGGCCAGACAGATGTATTCCGGCTTCTGGTGATGGACGTCTTCAAACTTCCGGAGAATTCCGTCCAGTTTATCAATGGTCATAAACCATACCTCCCATTTTTTTAATTTAACGCGACCGACGGGGTTGAAACCGTCAATCCCGCATTACCGGGGGAAAATCCCCCGTCCCTCTGCGTTCGCGTTTCATATCATGCCTTTGTTTCGATCAGCATCTTCATAAACTCCGTTACTTCTTCTTCGTCCGGTTCGTTCTCTTCTACGACACCCCGCCACTCGAAGTTTTTGGAGTCTCCGCCGCATCCGTTGCAGGGACACGTTCCGCGAACCTTGCAGCTGTCACATACGCCGCCCGCCGTTTCGCATTCCGCGAAGTTTTCGATCTGATATGCACAGTGTTCACAGGCGATGATCGTAGCCTTCGCCTCGATCTCTACCTCCTTCACGAGAGCCAGATGCTCCTGCACCAGATACCGCAGTACATCCGAATCAATAATCACTGGCTTCCCCATTTTTCTTCACCTCCCCTCATAATTCACTCAGCGGAACCGGTCTTGCACACCGCATACCCATGAACGCGCACTCTTCAACTTTGACCGCCCCGGATTCCAGAAGTTTGAATGCTGTCATAGCACCCATAAAGTCATCCGTATCGAGCTGTACCCGTTCTGCCTGTCCTCTGATCCTTGGATATGCCACAAGAAGGTCGCCATATTTATGGCAGGACGGATAATCCTTACTCCAGTCTTCAATCTGGATTTTGGTACCGTCCGGCGTGATGCCTTTCATCAGAACTTTCATCCTCTCACACCCCCCATCCTACATAATTCAGGACAATACACGTTGCAAGACTTACGATAAAAGCCACCAGCGCATTAAACACTCCCGGGTGTCTTTCGCGGAAGCGTTTCTTCTTGAACGTATCCCTTACCGCAGGAAAGACCATGTCTTCATCAATTTTTGTTCGCCGCATTATCCTCTCACACCCCCTCTCCCTTTTCTTCGTCGTCCTTGTCCGCATCTGCGGACTTCTTCCGTTCGGCTTCCTGCGCCTTTGCTTCGGCGTAACCGAGGAAGTACCCCATTTCAAATTCATTCATTTCGCTGACCGCCGCCAGCATCGCTTCGATGACCTTCTGTTCGTGTTCTTTCATTTTCTATACCTCCGTTTTATAAATTCTCTTGCTATTTTCTGCTGCTTGTGTTACCATAAGATCACCATAATTTCATTTGAAGGAGGAACCCTATGGCATCATACTATGTCGCCGCTGTCTGTACAAACGGACATATGATCTCCAGTACCCTGAGCAGCACCTTCTGCAACCGCAATTTCTGCGAAGAATGCGGCGCAAAGGTTATCACCTCATGCAGTAACTGTAATACTCCGATTGCTGGAGCGGAAATGGACGATCCGTCCGACAGCATCGTTTTTATCTCCAGCAGCACTCCGGTTCCGAAATATTGTCCCAATTGCGGAAATCCGTACCCTTGGACGGAAAAGGCCGCCCTCTCGCTTATCCGTATGCTCCGCGAAGAGGATGATCTGGACCAAAATCTGATCGACCGTCTCGAAGAATCCCTTCCTGATACAATCTGCGAAACTCCCGCCACTGAACTGGCCGCTGTGCGCTTCAGAAAACTGCTCGGTCATGCAGGCGGTATTTTCGCGGATGCTGTAAAACAGTATCTTTCCGCCTACGGATGTGAAAAGATAAAAACTATCCTCAGTTCTTTCTTCTGAATTCCTCCGGCAACGGTTTCGCGCACCATACACAGTAATTCGCTTTTTCGTCCGAATAGGTCTCCTCACCGCACCATGGGCACTTCTTAGTGGGTCTCCTGTCTGGCGGTATATTGAAAAATACATATCGCAGCACTGGCTTCAGACATTTCAGCCGCTTCCAGAACGATATGTCGTTCCTCCTCATCCCCCTCACCTCCCTTGATTTTGTGCTTATTACTCAACAAAATATATCATTTGTGCTTACGTGCTCATTATAGCACACTGCATTGAGTTTGTCAACCCATTACCAAAAAATATTTTTATCAAATTTGTGTTGACATACTCAAAAATGTGTGCTATAATTACTTTAACGGAGGTGATGACGTGATTAAAGAACGCATCAAAGAGTTAAGAAAGGCACACAAACTCTCACAAACCGCCTTCGGGGAAGTCTTAGGCGTGAGCCGCGATGTTATCAACAACATCGAAAACGGTCGAGTTGAACCCAGTGAACTAATCATTAAAATGATTGTGAATGAGTTCGGAATTAATACCCAGTGGCTTGTAAATGGTGAAGGTGACATGATTGCCGCATTGAACCGCGATGAAGAAATCGCCCAATTCGTCGGTCGCACCCTCGCCGACAAAGAGGATACCTTCCAGAAACGACTGATTGCAGCCCTCTCCAAACTGTCCGTCGAAGAATGGGAAGTCCTCGAAAAACTCGCAAACGACCTCGCCGCCCCCAAAGAAAAAGAGCAGGATTAAAAATTTCCTGCTCTTTTTTGCGCTATAGTGTTGTATTTTGAATGAATGTGGGATATAATGGATATATCAACAAAACGAAAGGAAACCCTCTCATGAATAAAGTCACAAAAACCCTTCTCACCGTCGGTGCGGCGTGTGCCCTGGCTGTCACGTCCTTCGCCGCCGGGAACATGATCTCCATCAGCGTAGACCCCTCCGTCAAAATCCTCGTCAACGGATCGGAATTCCAGCCGAAGGACGCAAACGGAAACGATGTCATGACGTTCATCTACAACGGCACTACCTACGCTCCCCTCCGTGCTCTGGCCGAAGCCTACGGCTTGGAAGTCGGCTACGATGCCGCACGGAACATGGCGACAGTGAGCAAGGGAACACCCAGTTATGATACCCCTTCCGTTGTAACAGACGGAATGAAGCGCACGTTGGAAAGAACACAGGATTATCTGGATATGAGGGAGTGGTCCCGTGCTTCTCTGATTGAGTTTATCGTAAGTATCGGATATCCTCATGATGAAGCGGTATATGCTGCTGACAACTGCGGATTGGACTGGAGCGAACAGGCATATAAGACGTTGAAAAAACACGGTTCTTCTTGGACGTATGAAGATGCGTATGAATGGCTGGTAGACTATCAGAAATTCACCCCTGCCGAAGCGGAATATGCGTTCAATGCCATCCGCGAATACGACGGCAGACATGATATTCCCGAAATTCCCTCCTATATTGAAGCCGATACCGAAAATACCAACACCATCGGAATGATAAATGCCCTCAAACGTGCTAAAGATTATCTGGAATATTCCGCATTCTCCTATGAGAGACTGATTCATCAGCTTGAATATGAAGGATATACCCACAAAGAAGCGGTTTACGGAGCTGACAATTGCGGTGCAGACTGGTTTGAACAGGCAGTACGCAGGGGGCAGGAATATCTTGACTATTCGGCATTCTCCCGTGAAGGACTGATCCGCCAGCTTGAATATGAAAAATTCACCAACGCACAGGCAGTATATGCTGTCACTGAACTCGGTTATTGATACCGTTTACATAAATCAAAAAACCGGAAGCCCTCTCCCCGTCGGAGACCCGCTTCCGGTTTTCTTCTTGTCATCCCCCCTACTTCGTCGCGGAGGTAACTCCGATCGCAAAATTATAAATCAGCAGTACGGTACCGTAGCTGGACCCTCTTAACATTTCGATGATTCTCTTAACCATTTCAGCCTTCGTCATAAGTTACCTCCTGTATTATTTTAAAATAAAAATTTTTCCGCTCTTTTTTGTGCGGATTGTCAATTGATAGTCCTTGTGAAATGCTGTACACTATAGGTATCAAACATTTCGGTGCTATTATAACACACCTTTCCTGTAGGAAACAAGTGCTAAAATTCAGAACTGCACCACCATTTTTTGGTTGTAAATCTCACCCACCCCTTGGAAAACCGTGAAAATCCGTGAGAAAACTCCCAAAATACTCTCACTCTCTCCCAACAACATTAAATCCGGAGGACTCCCCGAATGAAAATGCAGCAGGTTCGCGCGATCATGAAACAGAAGGACATCAAGGCAAGTCGCATGATCGAAAAAACCGAAACCGCCCCCAGCACCTACTACCGCTACATGAAGTTTGAAACCACCGACCGCTGGCCGACCGAGTTTTCCCAGAAGTTTTTCAAGGAACTCGGCATCGACATCAACGCCGATGATCTCCCGGATACAGACGACGAAATCGACGAAGAAGATTATTACAGCTACGTCGCCCACCTCACAGAATTATATGACCTCGAAATTCGCCACAAAGACGACGAAATCTCCCGTCTCGAAAATGACCTGCGCGATCTGAAAGGACAGCTCAAGGACTATCGCGTTCGGATGGACAGAAAGAACAAGTATATCACATGGCTGTTCATTTCGCTCGCGCTTGTGCTGGTCCTCGTGGTTGTTCTCGTGGTTGTCCTCGGCGTAATCTTACTCTAACGAAAGGAATCCCCATGGAAACAAAACTGCCCCCCTTCCACCGGATCGTCGCGTACCTCCGCAAGTCCCGCGCGGACGGCGAGGAAACTGTCGAAGCCGTCCTCGCCAAGCACGAACGCCTGACCCAGGACTACTGCCTCCGCACCTACAACGCCGAACTTCCCGCCGACCGTATCTACCGTGAAGTCCAGTCCGGCGAGACTATCGCGTCCCGTCCGGTGATGCAGTACGTCATCCGGCTGATCCAGAACAAAGAAATCGACGCCGTGATCTGCGTAGACCTTCAACGTCTTTCCCGCGGTGATTTGTCCGACGTAGGAGAATTGTCCGCCCTCTTCCGATACACCGGCTGCCTGATTGTCACGCCCATCCGCACATACAACGTCGCCGATGAGTATGACCGGAAATTTTTTGAGATGGAAATCATGCACGGCAACGACTACCTTGAATACATCAAAAAAATCATGGGACGCGGCCGCCGTCAGAGTGTACTTGAAGGAAACTACATCTATTCCGGCGATCCCTACGGCTACCGCCGTGTGTATGTAGATAAACGTCCTACCCTTGAAATCTGCGAAGAGGAAGCCGCCGTCGTCCGGCTGATCTATGAACTGTACACCGGGCCGGAGCACGCCGGTCCTACAGAAATCGCCAGACGTCTGAATACCTTGGGTGTAAAACCCCGAAAATCCGACCGCTGGACAAATTACGCAGTCAAAGGAATCCTCGTCAATCCGTTATATATATCAAAAATCACATGGCAACGTCAAAAAGAAACGAAAGAGTTTTCCGATGGAAAAATCATCACCCGCCGCAGACTGTCCGAAGAAGGGGACTATATCTGCGCCGATGCACGTCACCCGGCTATTATCACACAGGAAACATTTGCTCTTGCACAGGAAATCCGTCGATCGCGCGCCCACCCTGCTGTCCGAGCAAATTATGATATCGTCAACCCGCTCGCAGGATTAGTAAAATGCGGCGTATGCGGAAAATCCATGACCTACCGTTTCGGCGATCACGATTCCCAGCCATTCATCCTCTGTGCCTCTGCTGATTGTACCACACGTTCCGTCCGCCTTTCCGTCTTGCTGGAACATATCTGCGGTTCCATGCAATTCACCCTCGAAGAATACCGCCAGAAAATTGAAAAAAATTCTAATGCCGCTGCATCTGATCCTACCGCCGAAATCTATCAAAAGGAACTCGCAGAACTCCAAAAACAGCAGAAACGCCAGTTTGAATTGCTCGAACGCGGTATATACTCCGAAGAGGTATTTTTGGAACGAAGTGCGGAAGTAAACGAACGAATAAAAAATGTAACCGCCGAAATTGAAAAAATCGAATCCAATAAAAAAACAGAAAACGACTACTCTGTTTTCTGCGCATCTATGCAAAAATGTATTGATATTATCCGCAATCCGGATTCCCCCGCAAAAGAAATCAATAGTATGTTAAAAAGTGTTATAACGATTATAAAATATAACCGCCCCAAAAGCACCCGCGGCAGGTGGGAGGACACCCCTATATCCCTGCAAATTTTTTATAAAATATAACATATAACATTTGTTGTTATATGTATATGAGCATTAATGATATATGTTATCACTATACCACACAAAAAGCGAGAGCTTCCGCCCTCGCTTTTTCTATACCTTCTTAAACATCGCCTGCATCACTGAAACTTCCTCCGCCGCCTCAATGTGCTCCTCATGCTTGTACTCCCAGATCGCCAGCATCGCCGCCGGAGGTTCCCCTTTTTCCTTCTTGTATGCCTCAATTACCTTCACCACTTCCGCGTGAAGCATGTTCATGTGCTTCATCTCCTCCATGGATAAGTTATAAAACACATTCGCGAGCATCGGATACTCCTCCCGCATCTTCAGAGCGCACTCGGCATATTTCTTCGCGTCGGCCAACTCCTCGTCGATCATCTTGACCAGCTTCTTAATGATCTTCATGTTTCTCCTCCTTCTGCGTCTGCACCGGCACTCCGGAAATCCCCTTCTTTACATAGTTTTGGAGCATAGCTTTTCCACCCTTTACCGCCGCATCCGCCATCTTGTTTCCCATGACCCGCCCCTCCTCGGTAAACGCCAGATACCCCAGCGCAACCCCGAGGAGCAGCTCAATCCCGCCGCGTGCCATGTCTGCCTCAGCGGATTTTCTCGACGGTGATCAGCAGATTGCTCTGCACACCGTCTACATCTACGGTAAACTTCAGCCGCGCAAACGCCCCAGGAAACGCCGTGGTCACCCTCACGTTTTTCTGCAGTACATACGTCGCCTCCTGCGTTGCCGCAGTCGTTTCAAACTGTGATACCATTCCCGGAACCGCCGCAGTACCCGCAAAGCCTTCGATCGTGTTCAGCCCCGCCGCCGTTGCCGCAAATACCGCCTGCGCGATCACCTTGTAAATCCCCGGCTGAAGGAAAATAATCTCACTTGTGCCGGTATCATACCCCAGCATGTTCGGGTTCGTGTTGAAGTCCACACCCGCCGGAAGCGCATCTCCCGCAGTCAGTGCAACCGTGTTCGTGTTGATAAGCTGTAACATATCCTACCTCCTGTTATAAAAAATCGGGAGGACAGCGTCTGCCATCCTCCCGTAACTGTTCGGATGCCTTACCGCACCACTGTGTTTTATGCGATTACGGTACCTCCGCCGTAACCGTAGCCGTAACCGAACCCCGCCGGAACGAGCTGACCGCCGCAGGTCGCCGCCACACCGGACAGCGGAGGCTTCGTCAGCATCCGTCCCTCGATGCCGTCCAGACGTCTGTTGAATTCACAGCAGCAGTCGCCGAGCTGCTTGGACAGACCGTTGAACATCGCATCGCTGTAGATACGGTTTTCCAGTACCATGTTCTTGCTGCGCTCCTTCGCAAGATCATCGCGCAGATTCTGGTACTCGTAGTAGTCGATCTTCGTGCCGAGATACTCCTGCGTGTTGCGCGCGGTATTCTCGACCATGTACTGCGTGCGCGCACTGTCGATGATGCCCTGACGTTCTACTTCACAGTTGGACACCCTGCCGCATCCGCAGTCGCCGTTCCAGCCGCGGTTCTGGTTGAATCCGAAACCGCCTCCGAAAATCGCCCAGATTACGATGATAACAAACAGGATCGGGAACCAGCCCATTCCGCTCATCGTGTCGTTCATAAACTCACCTCTTTCAAATATATTAATTCTCGCCACTTATTTCAGCCGCGGGAATTTCTTGGTGTTTGCACCGGACTGCGGTACCTCTGCCGACCGTGCCGCCGGTATGGATGCGGAACCCCCGCCTCCCACAATTTTTTCGGCATCGGCCTTCAATGCCTCCGGTGTGGTACCTAACATACGGCAGATCGCTTTCGCCTGTGCCGTGGTACCGTATCTGCTGTAGATGTTCTCAACAAACGTGCGGTTGATGCCCATCCGTGCCGCCGCCTGAGATACCCCCTCAAGCGTGTCCGGTACGCCGTTCATGGCTTCCTGTGCCTTGTCAACCGCCTGCCCCAGATTCACAGACGGGAACATCTTCGCGACCGTCTGCAGGATTGCGTTCACATCCATTCTTCTTCATCTCCCTCATCTCGGCTGTCAGCGCGGCAAGAACGCTCGCCATATCGTTCATGTTTTTCTGCATCTCCCGCATCATGTCTTCCGGAGTCTTCGCCGGAACGATCACGCCAAGCTCTACGAGCTTGTTGTAATATTCCGTGGTCGTCGCTTCCAGTTCGCTGTAAGCCTCGACCGTCTTCCCGACCACTTTCCGGTTCCCGAGATAATCCACCTGCATGATGGATTCACCGTCGATGATGCACATCAGCGTACTGGATGCGGTAAACCCCTGAAACGCAAATGATTCGCCCATCGGACTCACCTCCGAATGTATTCAGGAAAGAAGAACACCTCCCCTTCCTGTGACTGTATTATATCACAGAAAGGGGAGGTGAAACTGTCAACAAACTGCCGACATTCTGTCAGAATTCTGTCATCTCAGATGCCCACATACCGCTGTGCGATCATGTGCAGTACCTTCAGCGCCTTCCGGTACCGCCGTCCTACCGTCTCCACGGACATATTCATTGCTACGGCAATCTCAACCTGCGACTGATGCCGGAGATGTACCCTCCGCAGAATTTCCAAATCCCGTGGTTCCAATGCACATTTCCGGATCATCGCCTCGATTTTCTCCGGTTCTCCAAGCTCGGGAATCGTTTTCTTTTTCGCGTCATGTAGGGGTTGTTCCATATACCAATCCCCCTCTCACGCCTATTTAAGGACGGAATCTCCGCCGTCCCCGGTGTCGTTGTGAAACCATACGTCCGTCAGTTCCTTTGCGGCATCCACTTTCGCGTTTCCGGTAGCCCTCGCCGCATCGACAGCGGATTCGCCGAAAATATAACTCATTACGGATACCACCGATCCGACCACGCCCACAATCTGAGCATATTCGTTTTCAGTGATTCCGAAGGCCGCCGCGATCCCGACGATCACGCCCACCAGAGCCGCCCATAGCTTCCGGCTGGACAGCTTCTGCTTCCAGTCGATCACCGTCCCAGACTTCAGTTTCGCCGCATCCGCCTGTTCGATGATGTATTCCTCCACCGCCTCCGGCGTATCGCGTTTCGCCAGCTCTTCCGCACTCAGTTTAATTACCTCATTTTCTTTATACTTCATGGTATTCCTCCGTATCAATAATTTCGTTGTTTTGCGGGGTTATCCCGTTCTTCTTCATTTCCTTCGCTTCCGCGATTTTTATCATCCCGCCGACGATCAGCTCCACCGCGCCAACCCCCGTCACAGCCGCATACGCGCCCGTGTAGTCGTAGCCGGTGAGAGCCTGCATCAGTACCACATACGGCAGATACACCGCGATGTACACCAACACCACCGTCAGCAGCTTCTTCAGCCACCGCATCAGCCGTCACCCAGCTTCCGGTACAGGTCGGCCGCATACTTGTACTTGTCCAGATACGCCATCGTATCCTTCGACAGGCCGAACTTCTTCTGTACCTCCGCACGCCAGTCCGTCCCGTATGTACCCGCCTTGTTCGGAATCCCGAGGAACGGCGCAGGATCAATGCTCACGCCGTTCTCGCGCACCTCGAAGTGACAGTGGCTACCGAAGGAATACCCCGTATTCCCTTCAATCCCGATGTGCTGACCTGCCTCCACACGCCGTCCGACCGATACCAGACGTTTGCTCAGGTGGCAATAATAGTACATCCGCCCGTCATCGCCGAGGATGCAGACGAAATTCCCCCATTCCCACGTCCGGTTGGACTTGTCCGTCACGATCTTGGATGTTACTACCTGTCCGCCGGCAACCGCGCAGACGTGCTTGTCCGTGATGCCGACCACGTCAATCCCCTTGTGATCGTCCGGTTTCCCGTTCAGCGTGCGCCGACCGAACGGGGATGTTACCTTGAATTTTCCACTGTAGATCATACGCCCTCCTTATGATAAATCCGGATCGCTTCTTCCAGTTTGGACACCCGCACATCCAGATCGGTGTACTGCCGCTTGATTTCCTTGATGTCCTTTTCCAGTCCGTCGATCCCCTTCTTGATATAGCCCAGTTCCGTCAATACCTGTCCGTTTTCACGTCCGTCGTTCTTCGCCGCCGTCATCCGTCCCACGAAAAAGGTCCCCACGGACAACGCACACCCGATCACCGCGATCAGTACCGTGATTTCTACCGTCATGTCTGCATCATCTCCCATCCCGCCGGATACTGCTCCGGCGTGTACACGTTCGCCGCCATCGCCGACCGCCACAGCACGTCCCCGCGCCATCCGCATTCACCGAGCGCAAACGCACCCGCCGCCGTGATAACATCCGGGATGATCCGGTATCCGTCCCGGTATTCGATATCTTCCCACAAATCCGCCGCGCGATCCGGGTCGTTTTCCGCCGTGTCCCACAAATCCGCCGCCGCACGTTTGACCGTGCCGCGCCAGTTGATCCGCGTTCCCGCCGGAATCAGCGCACCGTCGCCCCTGAGCCGGGGAAACAGTGCCGCCGCCGTCGATGCAACCTTGTCGTCGAGCGAAACCGCCGCCGTCTCAATGGCAGTCCGCAGTTTTACCGCGTCACTCCGTTTCATCGTCCGCACCTCCTGTGATAATCGCCAGTGCTTCCTCCGCCGTGATTTCCTCGTCCGGCAGGGGTTCCCCTTCAGTATAGCTGTGGACGCTGTTTTCCACGTCCACAGCCTCGTCGAACACCGCGCCGTCTTCACGGACAACGGTGCGCCCTGCGTCGGAATACGTCCGGTACAGGTTCACGCCGTCGCGTCGGGTTTTAAAAAACTTTGTGATAATCATGTTATACCCCCACGATTTTGTCAGCATAGGCTGGCCAGTTCGTCGCCGCTTTCCATTCTTCCGCCAGTGCCGCAGGTACACGGATTTCGCAGTCTGCGGGGATGCCTGAGAATGCGCTTGTTGCGGATAACGTCGGAACGGCGATGTGGCGTGTGAAGTCGTAGTAGCGCACGCCATAGCAGCTATAGAACGTACTGCTGCCGATGGATGTCACGCCGTCAGGAATGGTGATTGATGCCAAGCTGTAGCAGTTATAGAACGCATTGTTGCCGATGGATGTCACGCCGCCCGGAATGGTGATTGATGCCAAGCTGTAGCAGTCAGAGAACGCATAGTTGCCGATGGATGTCACGCCGTCAGGAATGGTGATTGATGCCAAGCTGTAGCAGAAGTAGAACGTACTGCTGCCGATGGATGTCACGCCGTCAGGAATGGTGATTGATGCCAAGCTGTAGCAGCCCCGGAACGCAGTGTTGCCGATGGATGTCACGCCGCCCGGAATGGTGATTGATGCCAAGCTGTAGCAGTTATAGAACGCATAGCTGCCGATGGATGTCACGCCGGAGCCGATCTCCACCTTCTGCACCGCGCTTTGATACACCCGGTTCACTGTATTTGCGACGCTGGAATGCCGCAGAATTCCGCTGTATTGGTTCGTTGTCGAACTCCCATAGAACCCCATCTTCCCGTCCACGGTCAGCGTAATCACATAATCCCCCGGCGCGGCATATTCGTGATTCGGTGTCCATTGTACCGTGCTTGTGGATGTCCCCGTCAGCACATCCGGTTCCGTCCCGTCGCCCCAGTCCACCGTGACCGTCCCGTTCGGACAGCATCCTAACAACGGCGACGTGCGCCCCTCATGCAGGGTGATATACACACGGGTCTTCCCGTCATCCGTGATATACATAGCCCCGACGTTGACCGCCCGTCCCATCGCCGCGATCTTGTACAGCGGCCAGTTCCATCCCTGACAGATCAAACCGTCATGCTCCGGCAGCGGAGGCATTTCCTCCAACGCCGCCGCTTCATCGACGGTGTAGGAATACAGGCAAGTCCCGTCGTAGTCGTAAAAATTGACTTCCTTCGGCGAAACCGACGGCATCGAACCCCCGCCCGACGGAATTGCGTTGATCGCCGACATGAACCCCTGTTCCGGTTCCCACAGGATTTTCGCCTGTGTGCCGGATTTCATCCGGATCGCATCCGCCGTCGCCGTCATCGCCCCGTCAAGCTGATCCGCGTCCACTACTTTTTTGGTTCCCATCAGTATGTGCCCCCTTCCCAAGTCGGCAGTTTTTCAAGCACACGGGTCACAAGCTCCATCTTATCATTTTCGGACAGTGCCGCCCGCCATGTCCCGTCGCCGTGAAGTACCGCGTCCTGCTGTCCGGCAGCCGGTGCAGGAACCGTGCCGCCTGTGCCGTCGTTTTCCGTATCCGCACCGTGCATTTCGCCGATCGGAGTTGTTGTCTGCGCGAGAGTAACTCCCTCGTTGGTGACTGTAAGCATATAACTCAGAATCGAAATGCCCACTTCATCCTCCACGGGCATAGAACCCGCGAAGATCATGGCACCTTCATCTGATACAAATAGGTTGCAGTATATAAAATCGTTAACCACTGCCACAACCGCGCCGGTCTGTGCCATTGCCGCAATCTCCGCCGGAGTGTGTGAACTGCTGTACGTCCCGTCACCGTTGTCCGTGATTGTTACAACCCCGCCCCCGCCGGATGAGCCGGAACCTGCGGAGTTCTGCACTATCGGCATAACCGTGATCTCTCCCGTGCCGGTGTGCAGTTCCGCCATCACCGCCTCGTTCCCGTCCTTGCCGGTGATTGTGCCTGCAAACCGGATGGTCTGACCACCAACGTCCACATTCATCGGCAATAGAACGCCTAACTTTGTCGGCACATCTTCGCTGTCAGACGGCGTAAACATCACCATCTGCACCTGTCCCGCCGCAAGCAGGGTATCCATGTCCGCACCTGTGGGATATACCACAGGTGCCTCCAGGAGGGAAGCCTGTTCGTCGGTGTACAGCACCGAAAAAATCACAACCCCCGCCGAGCCGCCGGAACCCCCGCCGGGAATCATCCCCGCAATTTCTTCTTTGTCGGCTTCGGTAAGGACATAATCGTTGCCGGGATCGCCTTTCGCGCCGGTTTTCCCGTTCCGCACATTCAGCGTTTTTCCGTCTGAGAAAGTGACAACGTTGCTCCCGCCGTCCTCCGTGGATTCCTGTACGTCGGTCACGGTGACGGATGTCCCGTCCGCGCCGGGTTCGCCGTCCTGTCCGGGCTGTCCGTCCTGTCCGTTGGTGATCGTCGCCGTCGTCGTGCCGTCCTTGTCTGTGATCGTGATAACCGCACCGTCGTCCGTCTGCTCAACCGAAGCCGACGGGCTGAATCCGTCCGCGCCGGGCTGTCCGGAACCACCGGATTCCATCGGCAGTGCGGCAGTTCCGTCCCACCAATAATCCGGTACATCCGATGCCCGGATATAAAGACTCTGCCCGACTTTCAGACGATCCCCGAATTCAGCAATGTATTGATCCATCTCTTCGATTGTATCAAACACAAGAGAAGATACAGTGTTCAGCGCAGCGATTGCTTGTGTGACGGCATAGCTGCTCGGGTAGTTGGTGGCAGAGTTGGACAGCGTGTTCTCACGGTTCTCCGTCATCTCCGGTTTTATAATTTTGACGTACCAGTCATCGTTGATGTTAACATGCGCTATCCGTATCGTCCCGAACTCGTTTACAGTGAAAAACACCGCGCCTTCAACTGTACAGGCTGCCATCGGCATTGTTCCTATATCAGGATGCCGCAGCAGAACATGTCTTTCTCTCCGATGTGCACTTCTGATTTCTGCGAACGTCGTCTGATCGTATGTTGCCAGAAACAACCGATATACATAATTCCCCAGTTCCGAACCAGCTTCTTCGGAAAATGCACCTACTTCGCTGGCAGTATAACTGGGTTTTGTTTTCTGCTTTGCCCAGGCAGGCACCGTCGGGTCGGTTTCTTGGGTAATCCCTCCGCTGCCCGGATTTGTCCACAAACGTCCGTTCGGATCGACACCGACCTCCTGAGTCATATCCTCAGCTTTCTGTACCGGTGACAGTTTTTCGGTAGCCAGTATCCGAATCTGTTCGGTGATGTAGGTCCATACATCCGGCTCCGGCGGCGGGATTTCGTCTTTCATCTTCTGTCGGATCGATTCCTCCAGAAAAATCTGACAGGGACGCGAGGTTGCCAGTATATCCTGCATGACCCCGACATTGATTACATGGGAGCCTCCCAGTTCAACATCGATATGGTTTTCTTCTGAGGGGTATGGAACAAAATGGCCGCGGCTGTCCGCGATGATATACGTCTTCAAGCCGTCCTGCCACTCGTTGTCAAACTCGAACGTCAGCCGGTACCGGTTATCTCTCACCGCTGTTCCTGTCATCGAAACTACCTTCGGCAGCTTGTCCGCTACCCGAATAAGGATTTCTTTCATCCCGTCCTCCCGGTCATTATCCGCCGTATCCGTTCAGATACCCGCGGTATTCTTCGATCTCCGCTTCCACTTCCGCAAGATCGGCGAGAATCAACACCCTCTCGTCTTCCGGAATCTCCATCTCCAGACGTCTGTAAAAATCACTCATCCGGAAATACAGTCCCCCCAGATGTGCCGCGTCGTCTGCACGGGATACCTTCTGTTCCACAACAGCCACTCTCTGACTGCCGCTGTAGCTTACACCCTTTACCGTTTCATTTTTCTTAGCCATTGTTTTCGTCCTCCGTTAATTCAAATTTCACCAGTGCTTCAAGTGCAATCATGTCTGCACAGGAAATCTTTATTTCTTCCGCATCTGTAATCACACACGGTTCTGCAATCTCCAGTTCCACTTCCAGTGCGCGCAGTTCCGTAAGCCCTTCTTCAAAAGCCGCACGTTCTGCCGTACTTTTCGGATACCAGCGATCCTGCCCGTCCTCATGCCGCCGTTCACAATGTTTCTTCAGGAGTGCATTGTAACGTTCTTCATAAAACTCCATGTGTTCGTCAGCCTTCCGGATAGCCTGCGTCAGGCGGAAAGCCGTCTTCAGCGGAAGTTCCTGTACTGCCAGTTTTCTCAGTGCCGCAGACGCATCTGCCAGCGTTCCGATTGTCGTGTTAATAGCCATATTGTTTCCCTTTCTGCCGACCGTTCAATAGATCAGCCCGTATGCCTTCAGTGCCGTAATCAGCGTCGCCACCGTTGCGGTGTTGGATACCGTCTGCCGCGCGACTGCCGTCTTTCCGAAAAAGCCCAGTTTGGAATATTGGTCATCACCGATATGGGTCTCTACGGAACCAATATACGCATAGTGCCAGTAATAAACGGAGGTGCCCAGATAGAACGGGTAGGACGTAGACGATGTATTCGGACAAAGCTGCCGCGAAGTCGTCGCCTGAATATAATAGGACGTACTCCCGCCGAGCTTCACCGCTTTTCCGGAAAAATCTGCGGAGGTACTTCCTGAACTTGAACCCGATGCCGTCAGTGCCGTACCGTTCAGATAAATCGCCGTAGCGTAAATTGTACTTACCGGTTTCGTGCTGGAACCGATATTGAAATACGATGAAGTCTTGTAATTCGGAATGATTCCGTTTGCGTCCATCACCCAATAATACGAACTTGTACCCAGATACAGCCCCCGGAACGGATAAACGGTCGAACCGAGGTAATATGCCGAAGAATTTCCCGGAATAAAATAGTTGGACGAATTCAGTGTCAGCCGGTTTGTGGTCGAACTTTCCGCATATACCGCCTTGATATCCGTCGCCTTCAAAGAACTGGAATCGGAGGCCGAGCCGGTTACACTTTTTCCGTCTACATATAGTGTATCGCAGTAAATGGCATCCACGGGATACACCGAACTGCCGATATAGAAAATTTTGCTCGAATCGTATGCCCGCAAAGTATACGTCCCGCTTTCGTAAACAAACGTCACATAAGCAGAAGTGACCCCTATCCGGATCGCAGTGCTTGCCATCATATCAATATAGCTGAAATTCGCAAAACTGCCTGTTGTAATTCCTGTGCCGCCGCCAATCGCCAGCGTGGAACCATAATAGTCGATGATATAATCTCCGTTGGAGGCCCGCAATTGCTTGAGATACAGGTCATCCGTCTGGATTTTCGATCCCTTGATCATCGTTGTTCCCGCCGCTACATAATCCGACGATTTCATGTACACCGTGCCGACAAGGGATATCGCGTCGGCCGAAAGTTTGATGCTGCTGCTGTCCGGATTTGTCACCAGCGTCAGCAGCGCACGCACGTTCGAACCGATGGTACCGCTCCCGTAAGCGGAAGTCAGCGAAATTTTTCCTTCCAACGGCGATACTGCTTGGGAAATTTCTGTCGTCACGGCTGTTTTCAAAGCATACCCAGACAAATCACTTTGCGTGAGGTAGGTTCCGGAACAGGCAGAAACAATCTTTACCTTCCCTGTTGAACTGTCAATATACTGCCCGATCGATGTGTTCAGGTTCGCCGTCTTGACATAGCCGGACATATCCGATTTCTTCTGATACGTCCCCGATACCGCCGAAACCACTTTTGCCTTTCCACTTTCCGTGTCGATATACGCACCGATTTCTGCAGAAAGTTCCGTCTTTTCCACATATCCGGAAACGTCCGGCAGATCGCCCTTCTTTGCGTAGTCTCCAAGAGTCCCTGTCAGACCGGCTTGTGTGACATAGGTACCGGAAACCGCTGAAACCACTTTCGCAGTCCCTGCCGCTGTGTCGATGTAGGACTCAATACCGGCCGACAAATCACTCTTCGCTACATAGTTTCCGAGAGCATCCGTCTTTACGAACGTCCCCGTCAGCTTGTTCACGATCTTCGCGGTACCGGATTCCGTGTCGATGTACGCGCCGATCTCTGCAGAAAGTTCCGCTTTCTTCGTGTACCCCATCAGCGCATCCGGTTCCACATACGTCCCCTTCAGTGCCGCAACAATAGATGCCCGTCCGCGTTCTTCGTTGATATATGTATCAATGCCTGCGGAAAGTTCGCTTTTCTTTACCGTGTCGCCAATCTCTTCGTCGATCTTGTCAAGCCTGCCGTTCGCTTCCTCGCTGTCCTCGATCACCTCCCTGTAACTGTCCAGAATATCCGGCACAAAATCCCCAACCTCCACCGAAACCGATGTGCAGTTGAACGGATTGTACGATATTCCGATAATTCTCCGCTGTGTGTTCGTGTTCAGCGGTGCGAAATCCAGTATAACTTCGTCACCGACACCAAAATCTCCCGGCTTCCATCCGGTGATTTCAAACGATTCGGTTCCGGTCTGCAGATCAACGTTCCGTGCAATGTCCGTGCACTGCATAAGTCCGATCAGCTTCCGCGGTTCCGTTCGCCCACGGTGCTTCACAATCCGTACCGTATGTCCGATATATTCGATTTCGCCGCCGGCCATTCCGCGGATCACAATCATCACCGCCCGCCGGTTTGTGTTCTCTTCTTTCAACTGGATCGTATCCGTGTACTCCGATGTTCCGGAAATCCCCGTACCGGAGAGAAGCGAAGCCAGAGCAGCCCCCGGAGTACCGCTGAATTCAAACAACGGCAGTTCGTCGTCCACCAGAGTCATCGTCTCCTGTTCGCAGGAAACCGTCAGCAGAAACTCTCCGTCCGCGGCACTGTACTGTACCTGTACCGCGCGGAAATACTGTCCCCGGAACTCGATCAGTGTATCTCCCGTGATCTCCGGGATCCTCTCCACTTTTGACGTAAAGGAAAGCGTAAGTTCCCCGGTAATCCGGTCGGAATACAGCGAATCAATCACCTGATCAATGGATACCGCCAGCACTCCGCCGTTGTAAATATTAATGCAGTCCTGCATGATACAAATCCACCACCTCCCCTATTTTTTGATTCCGTTTGTCCGCAGAACCGTCCGGTTCTGATTGTACTGCGTCCGTGATACCGACTGCGCGATCACCCGTCCGTCGAGCTGGATCACATTCGTGATTTCCATCGGCTGACCGTTCGCCGCACCGGAACTGGCCTGTGCCGCCATCCGTCCGATCTGCGCCATGCTGTTCCGGTATTGCGCCGCCGCATCGACCGCGAATCCCTCTCCGAACGACAGCTTCCCGATTTCCGCCTGTGCCGCACGAACACGATCCGCCACTTCCGGTGCAATGTCCAGCTGTGTGGATAACCTGTGTACCGCCGCGTCTACATCCGCCTCAGAACCTGCAATACCTCCGGCAAACCCTTCACCCCAGAACCGTCCGAGTGCAAACGCTTTCTTCGACGGGGAGGCAATCGCCGCTTCCGCTTTCATCGCACGTTCCGCCGCACGGGCCAGTTCCGCCCCTGCCGCTTCCGCACCGCTTTTTCCGTCCTCGATTCCTTCTGCGAAACCTCCCGCAAAGTCCTGACCTGCCCCACGGGCATCGTTGTTCTGTAATGCCCCCGAAGCCGTATCCATCAGTTCAACCGCAGATTCTTCTACAGCATCGCTGTTTTCGGTCATGCCGTCCGCATATCCTTCTGCAGTCGCTTTCCCGGCTTCGTGTGCTGTCTCGGCAGTCTGTCCGAGCTTTTCAACATACAGATCAAACGCTTCCTGTGTCGCCGCCAGTTCGGTTTCCGTGTTTTTCAGCGCATCCTGAATCCCTGTCTGGGATTCCGTGAGTTTTTCAAGTTCGTTTTTTGCCTGCTCCTCGGCGAGTTTCAGATCCACAAAGGATGGATTGGTATAGTCCAGAATCTTCTGAAGAAGACTTGTCCCTTCGCTGTATTCTTCCACTGCTCTCGCGGCTTCGTCGAGTTTTTCCTGTGCTTCACTGATTTTCTGGTTCGTGATATCCTGCTGAACTTCCAGCGCGGCCTGCTGTCCGCTGAGTTTTCCGAGGTATTGTTCAAATGCCTCCAGTTTCGCTGTCTTTTCTGCTTCCTCCGCGAACCTCTGCATCGACTCCCGTGTGAGATTGATTTTCTGCGTTACGCCGTCATACGTCAGTCCCAGTCCCGGGAGAAGCTTGTTCAGCCGATCGACAACACCCTGTATAATTGCCTCGTCCGCAGGTGTTTTTTCTGCCTCATCGGATAAAGCAACTACCTTCTCGATGAGCTTCTCGATCTCCTGCCGGTTCAGATCGACCGCGCCCATCTCCTGTTCATAGGCTTCCTTGCTTTTCTTGTATGCTTCAACAAGATTGTCGTTTTTATCAATGACTTCCTGTGCCGCTTCGGATACTGCCGTTGCATTGGTAACGTATGTCGTAACACCTGCCGCGATCCCTGTCAGTGCCGATACCCCGACCGCCGCAATCCCTCCGGCTGATCCGAACGCTGACAGTGCACCGGATACCAGCTTGATTCCCGTTGCAACAGTTGTCAGTCCGGCCAGACCGCCGAGCGCACCGCCGATCCCGGCCAGCGTGGATGCCAGTGCCGGACTGTCCGCCGCATCGTCCGAAAGCGTCTGCGTCAGTTCGGTCAGTTTCTCGATCACCGGCTCCAGCGTCGTCAGATAATCATCCCCGACCGCGATCAGCAGGTTATCCATGGAATTCTTCAGAATCTGCACCTTGCTTTCGGTCGTCTCAAAACGCTTCGCCGCCTCATCCGTCAGCGCGATGTTCTGATCCCACGCCTCATTTGCGATTCGCAGAGTCTCCGAGAGTAGTCCGTCCGACTGCGAAAGCGCAAGAATCGCATTGGACATCCGTACTTCGGTAAAACCAAGGTTCTCCAGCGTCTGGACAGCACTGCCGCCGTTTTCGTCAATGTCCTTCAGTCCTCCGAGAAAATCTTCGAGCGCGGATACGGAATTCTCGCCCCACGCCCTGATGAATTCTTCCGAGGTCTTTCCGGAAACCTCCGACAGGTTCTCGAGAAGTTCCCCCGCCTCAATGATGTTCCGAAGTTCGGTTGTACCGTATCCGGCGGCAAGTGCAACGTTTTTCAGATCATTGTTTTCCAGCCCCTTTGAGGTGCTGATGAGCTTCTCAAGCGATAAGCCGGTTCGTTCTTCTGCTTCGGCGAGTGCATCGTACCCGACCACCGCCGTTTCGATGTCCTTCATCAGCTTGGAAATCGCCGACCCGCCCGCTTCCGCTTCGATACCGACCGAAGACAATGCCGTC
Organism: Oscillospiraceae bacterium; assembly: GCA_015065295.1. Lineage (GTDB taxonomy): Bacteria > Bacillota > Clostridia > Oscillospirales > CAG-272 > UMGS1696. The sequence continues at coordinate 17,031 of SVQN01000017.1, read as the reverse complement.
GCAATTGCGAACATCTCCGCTTCTGTCAGACCGAGTACTGAACCTGTCGACGCCAGTCTGGTCGTCATATTCATGATGTCCGCTTCTGTCGTCGCAAAGTTGTTGCCGAGTCCGACAAGCACGGAACCGAGCCGTCCGTAATCGCTTTCTTCCGTCCCTGCAATGTTCGCAAACTTTGCCAGAGCTTCTGCCGCCTCTTCCGCAGACAGGTTTGTCGCCGTGCCGAGCATGACCATCGTCTCGACAAATCCCAGCAGAGCTTCATTGGAAATACCAAGCTGTCCGGCAAGTTCCGCAACCCCCGCAATTTCCGTCGTAGATACCGGAATTTCTTCCGCCATCTGCCGGATATCTGCCGCAAGCTGTGTTTCTTCCTCCAGTGTCATGTCAACGGTCTTGAATACCCCGGTCATCGCCGATTCAAATTCCATCGACTTGTCAATGCACGCCTGCATTGCGTCCCAGACCTTCTCAAATGCCTGGTCGATGCCGGCAGCCGCAACAATCGATGCAACCGCATCCATGTTCTCTTCCGCTTTGCTCCGGAAATCCCCGAAGGCATCCCCGGTGTTCCGGATTTTGTCTTCCGATTCCTCAAATTCCGGTACCAGTGTCCCGCTCAGCATTCCGGAGGTCTCCTGCATCGCGGTCTTGGTCTTCAGCAGTTCCGATTTAGCGTCGTTGAGCTTGATTCTCCAGTCGGAAACCCCGCGCTGTGCCGCGTCATACTTCGCGTCATTGTCTGCAAGAGCCTTTTCAAGTTTTCCGTCTTCTTCCTGCAGGTTCTTGTAGGCATCCGATGCTTTCTGCCCGGCTTCCGCGAGCTTCGCCATCTCCTCGGCGTTCCGCTGGAGCTTGTCCCGCAGTTCCGCGCCTTTGTTCGCGTATTTCTCAGCGGCATCCTGCGCGTTTCCGAGTGCTTCTTCAATCTTCCCGACCTTTTCTGCCTGTTTACCGTACAGATCGGTTAGTGCCTTCAGCTTGTCTTGCAGTGCCGCCGAGGAATCTTCCTGCCCACGGTACTGTTCTGCAAGTAGTTTCAGTTCCGAGTTGGCTTCCTTGATTTCCCGATTAATGTTCTGAACCGCCTTCCGGTACTCATTTTCACCCTGTACCGCGAAGACGGTCGTCACGTTTCGTGTAGCCACTTATTCCTCCTCTCTCCGGTAACGGCTGTTAAACATCTCAAACACCAGCCCGATCCGGCACCGTCTGGCGTCCACCACAGACATCCCGCAGAGCGAAGCCATAATCAGAAAATCCGACAGCCTCAGTCCAACACCGTTTTTTTTTCATATTCCAGCAAACCTAAATCCACCGGTTCGTCCGAAGCCTTCGAGTTCTCCACCCGAAGCCCCGCAAGGACCGCTTCGTTTACTAAGGTCTTCACCTTCACGATGGAATCCGGCAGCATACACCGCCGTACATCCTCTTCCGTCAGCATCTCTGCCGCCGTATATCCCATGTATCTCCGGCAAAGCTCGCCCTCTCTGGCCAAAATCAAAAGACAGCCGACCGCCACTTCGTAAGCATCCCGCGTACCGGGACGGAGTTTTTCAAGAAAATCCGCCCCATACGCGCCCTGGATGTCGAAATATGCGTCGGCTGTATATACAAGCCAGTATTCGCGTCCGCCAAGCCTGCATTTACAGCCGCCCGTCATAGTTCACGCCTCCTTACGCCGTAACGCCGAGCTGTTCCTTGACCCATGCAAGAGCCTCGTCTGCCGTGGCGAAAATCTCTTCGATCTTCCATTCCTGCGCCGTGGTCTTCGTCGCATAGGCGATCAGCTTGGTCTGTTCGCCGTTGAAGGTGACGTTTTCGCCCTTCGTGTCGTACGTCATGCCGGTCAGCGACGCCTTCACACGGGGATAGAACACACCTTCGTAGTATTTCGTACCGTTGTCCTGAAGCACGCGGTAGAACGCAAATCCGCCCATCGGCGGGTTGTCGCCTGCGCCGTAGGTAATGCGGTTTCCGTCCAGCTTCGCGCCGTACAGCGCCGCCTTCAGCGTGTTGGGAACACCCTTGTTGTCAAACGTGATTTCGCAGTATTTGAATTCGTCCGCCGATTCGGACAGCGCGTCGTTGGAATAAAACTGCGATTCCGCCTTCTGCAGGTTTTCCGTTACCTTCACAAATTCCGAGAATTCCGTGCCGCCCTCATAAGTCGGCATCGCCCCGGTTTCGTCCGTCGCAACCTTCGCCCAGTACGGGAACGTCGCGCCCATGGTTGTTTTTCTTACACTGTTCAGTGCAGGATTGGTTTCAGCCATATATACCTCCCCTAAATCATTTTTTCTTTCTTCAGCCAGTCGTCAAATACCTTTTCGGCATTGTCGAAGGCCGCTTCTGCTTTTTCGTCAATCGCTCTCTGCACAAACGGTCTCGCGGGATTCCCCCGGTTCCCGTATTCGTTCACAAAAGCAATCTCCGCGTTTCTGGTACCGTTCGGATGATATTTATCATCCCTCCGGATACCGCGGAACGTCAGCGCGATCTGCCGCTGTCCGTTCCCTTTTCTCCCGCCCCAGTTCGCGGGCTTTTTCCGGTAAAGGGCACGGGACGTGTCGCCGACCGCATACGGACCGCGCAGCATGGATGCCGCATTATCCGCAATGGCAGGTTCGATCACATCCGCCTCGGCGGTCAGCATCTCGTCGATCACATCCACCGGAATCTCGTCAATGTACTCCTGTATCCGGTCGGACGATGTTCCGCCCGCAAGCGTCTTCGTCGTCACCTTAGCCACCGTATACCTCCGTTTCCACCGCTCCGGCTACCGTAAACTCATAGATATACTGCTGCCATCCGTCGTCCGTCGCGTTCTCGCAGGCGGGATATTCCCCGAACGCCCGCCAGATCGCCAGCCGGACCGCGTCCCGCTCGGCATCCGCGTTCACCCGGTTCTTCGCCCAGAGCGTCACCGTCACCCGCCACGCCTTCGCCGTCGGCCGGTCATTCGCGTAGACGATTCCCCGGCCGTAATGGGAAAAGGTCAGATACTTCGGCAGATCGTTCCCTGTGTATACCCCTTCCCAGACGTCTGGCAAAACGGTTTCCAGAGCCGCGACCAGAAGCTCGTTCAGCTCCCCATCGGTGCGCGGCATCATAACGCCGCCGCCTTCCGCTGTACCGTGAATTCCAGCCACATCCGGTTCGGCGACGGCACCGGAGCGGCGACAACATCCCACGGTTCTCCGGTGTCACCGATCCGCCGGATACGGCAGACCGCACCGACCCGCTTGTTGTTCCGGATCGTCACCGTCGCGGATTCCACCGCCGCCACATGGTCGTGATCCACCGTGTCGGCAACCCGCACGGTCGTCCGCCATTTCGCCGGAAGCGATACCCTCTCCCCGAAGAGAGGCTTCCACGTCACCGTTTTACCGCCCCTCCCGGTTTTCTGCGTGTCGGGAACCTCCACGACGATCCGGGAAGTCAGTTCCCCCGCATAAACATTGTTTGTTGCCATCAGAACCACCCCTCTGATTCCAGCGCGATACGCATCCGCGTCATCATGCGCTGTGTGTACTGATCGCCGGTGTAGGACTGCACGGAGGACTGGAAGTTCCGGTTTTCATAATAGTGCCCGGCGAGCGCGTAGATGTACAGTTCAAGCAGACGGTTTCCTTCTTCGTCGAGCTTGTCCACCGGAATCCCGCACCCTTTGGCCGCCCAGATCGCACCTTCGTAACACAGCAAAGCGTTCTGCTCTTCCTCCGGAATCGCCAGCGTCGCTTCGTCGATCTTCGCGTATGCGCAGAATACATCAAAATTCAGCATCCTCCGCGCCTCCTGTTACTACGTTTTACTGTCTCGCCGCCAGCGTGACGAACGGCGAACGGGTGAGCGTGGAATTCTTGATCTTCAGCGGCGCGTCAACCTTCGGTTTGCCGTTGCAGCGGTAGATCACACGGAAGCAATGCTGAGCCGTGAGGAACTCGACGTGCATGGACCAGTCCTGCTTCACGGAACCCTTCTTGACGAGCAGATACTTCATCGGGTCACACAGCATGATGTCCCCCTTCGTGCCGAGCGCGGACATGTGGTCGGTATAGATTACCGGACGTCCGAGAACCTTCTGGAACGGAGTATCGCGCAGACCGCCTTCCGGCATCCAGATAGATTCGCCGTTGAAAGTCAGCTTCTGAAGCTGAAGTTCCGCGTCCGGATGAGCAAGCCATACCAGACGGCTGCGGTATTCGTGGAGTGTTCTCTGCCACATACCGAAAATGTTGTCCGCCGTGATCGTGCCGGCACCCTGATCGGCAGCTTTCGCCACTTCAATCGTCGCCGTGGAATTCAGCATACCGAGCGGTTTCTTTTCGCCGTCGCCGCTGATGATCGCGCCTTCCAGCAGTCTCCGCGCACCGATCGTGAACGCTCTGCCGAACAGCGAGGACATGAACGCCGCGTCCTGAAGAAGTTCTTCCGTTGCATACGCAAATCCCATCATCTTTTCCAGTTCCAGACGCGCTTCACGGAACTGCGGCTTCGTAGCTTCTACGGTTTCGCCTTCTTCTGCCCAGAACATCTTTACACCGCCGAACACGGAGTCGGAAATATCTTCTTCCTTTGCCGTCATCCAGCGGACGGAATTGGAGTTCGCACTGCAGGTGTAGGTATCCACGCGGGAAAGAATTTCGCCCGTCTGTGCCGCCGACTCAAGAATATTCCCCGCGAAATCTTCCTGAATGGCATAGCCGCCGTCTGCGCCGGTTTCCGTATTCGTCCCCATGATCGCGTTGTTCACGCGGATCAGACGTTCGTCCACTTCCCCTTTCGCCGCGTTGCGGATTGCCTGAAGCTGTTCGCCGAGGGAATTGAACACCTTCAGCGGCTTGTCCTTGCCCCCGTCCTTGTCGTCCTGTACGCCGTCCGGGTTCTTCACCGGCTCCGCGCCTGCCGCAGAAATCGCCGCCTGATTCGTAAGCAGGTCGATTTTTTCTGCCTGTTCCTTGATTTTATTCTGAACTTCTTTCAGTTCAGGCCCATAATTCTTATCCAGAATCATCTGCTCTGACCGCTCCACGAGTTTAGCCTTTTCGGCTTTTGCCTCGTTGATTTCTACAAAATAATCTATTTTAGGCATATTTACCTCCGTCTTAATATCTGTAGTTTTCAAGCCACGCCTTCGCAGCCTTTTCCGCATCTGCGTCTCCCTGCTTTGCGGCGCGGTATTCGTCGATCATCTTCTGTGTGGGATACCGTACCCGTCCGGCGGCGTTGATGATCGTCCCCGCCGGTACCGCCTCTCCGACGATTTCGTCGATCAGCCCGTATCCCTTGGCCGCTTCGGCGTCCAGCCAGATATCCCTGTCCATCAATGCCGCGATTTCCTCGCGCGAAACCTTGATTCTCGGTTCATACGCATTGAGAATCGCCTTCTTGATGTTATCCAGTTCTTCTGCCGTGTGCCGCATATCGTCCGCATCCCCGACCGTGTAAGTGCTGGGATTGTGGACGCAGACCAGCGCAACCGCTTCCGCAACAATGCGGTCGCAGGCCATCATCGCCACCGTTGCCGCCGATGCGGAACGGCTCTGGATGTGCGCCGTCTTTCTTCCCCTGTACGCCCGGAGGACGGAGTAGATTTCCGTACCCGCTACGAGCGATCCGCCGTCCGAGTTAAAATAGATCGTCAGCTCTTCGCCGTTCGCCTGTTCACACAGATTCCGGATGTCGGCCGGGCACACATTCGCTGTTTCGCCAAACCATCGCCAGATTTCTGCATATTCGTCGGAAAGCAAATCCCCGTTAGAGCAATTCCAGGAAAGAATGCACATAACCAGCGGCAGAAAACCAACCGAGAATATCCTCACAGGAAACCGCAGCATAAGCCTCAGAAATTGCATTGGCAAGAAGAGCCGTTTCCCGAGCCTTCCGTTTGCGCAAAAATGCTTTGATCTTTGACCACAGCATCTCAATCGGATTCAAATCCGGACTGTACGGTGGAAGGTAGAGAACCGATGCTCCTTTTTCTTCAATGGCCTGCCGGACACCGGCTACTTTGTGAACGCTCAGATTATCCATGATTACAATATCTCCCGCTTTCAGTGTAGGAGCAAGATCGTTCCGGATATATTCCAGAAACGTCTCTCCGTTCACCGCTCCGGTGAGTTCTTTATGTACCATGGACGCATTTTCAAGACGGATGGATGACAGCAGTGTCGTGTTTTTCGGAGTTTTCAGTGGAACATAATCATATATCCGGTTTTTTCCGACAGCACGGCCGTACCGTCGGGTCATGTTCAGATTTACTCCGCTTTCATCCAGAAACACAAGATGTTCCCGTTCCATTGTCTTCTGCTGTTCCTGCCATTCTTCACGGCGGGCTTTTACGTTATCTCGTTTCTGTTCACTGGCGCGTACCATCTTTTTTTAAACCGGAATCCCAGTTTGTTCCGGAGAATCGCACTGATCTGCGATTTCTTCATACGCAGTCCCAGAGTCTCACGGATTTCTTCCAGCGTAATATCCGGAGTGGACTCCACAAGCTGTCTCATTCGCTCCAGTCCCGCTTCGTCCAGTTCTCCGGTTCTGCCGCAATTGCGGCTGTCCGACTCCACACTTTGAGTTTCGCGGTATCGCTGCTGCAGACGCCAGACCGTTGCACGGTGGACTCCGAAAATTCTGCTTGCTTCCGGTATGCTCATCCCCTGTTCCAGATTCGATATGATAAGTTCTCGCTTTTCTTTGCTTACCATTTGCCTTCTCCTTGGCTTTTTCTCTTATTATATCACCTTTTTGCTGATTTGTTGCATGTTTTTGCGGAATTGCTCTAAAATGAAATTCAGCCATTCCTTATTCCTCCTTTCCCGTACCGTCTCCCGCGTTCGTTCCGTTTCCGGCATTGCTTCCCGTCCGGAACGCCGCTTCATCATCGACCGGAGCGAAGTTTTTGGACATCCAGAACTTCTTGCCCCATCCGTCCGGAAGGGGAGAACGGTCTTCGTCCGCGCGGATGTCGTCCGCACACATCGCACCGATGCCGATCATTTTCTGATAGTAATTCGCACGCGCTTCATGAGTGCCGCGCATGATCGAATTCTCGTTTTTCTTGAGGTAATACCCCTCGTCAATGTCCTTCCGTGAGAATAGCTTGTACTTCCACTCCTGCTCGATCTGCACCAGATGCGGCGTGAGCGTGTCCGTCAGGAAATCAAGCCTCTGCTGTTCATTCGACTGATAGCTTTGCTTCCCGCTCTGGAGCATGTGCAGGGGAATCCCTGTCGCCCTCGAAACCTCTTCCACTGAGAATTCCCGGTTTTCAAGGTACTGCGCTTCCTGATGGCTGATGCCGAGCTGCGTGTACTTCATCCCGAGGTCAAGCACTGCCACCTTGAAGGCGTTGTCTCCAGAATACTTGCGGTTGAATTCCTCTTTCAGCTGCGTCCGCTTGTCGGGACCGAGTTCCGCGTCAACCTCAATGACCCCCGACAGCCGCGCACCGTTCGTGTAGAACCGGTTCCCGTACTTCTGCGCCTTCAGATCGGTGTCAATGGTTTCCTTCCCGATGTGAAGCATCCCACGTCCGCCGACACCATCGTAAGTCTCAAACAGGAAGCGTAAAATCTGCGATTCCGCGAACTTCCGCGTCAGCACCTTCCCGTATGCCTGCGTGTCCGGTACCGTGAATTTGTACCACCGCATATTGTCCCGCGCATTCATGGAAATTTCCGGTTCGGCCGGAATCGGAATGATCTCGGAAACCGCTCCGCGTTCGTCCCTCTCGATGTAGGCATACCCCGCACCGTACCAAAAAGCTCGCGAAAGAATCACCTTCTCCGCCATGTACGGACTCATGTAGGCGTTCGCCCGCGTCTTCAGCGGATAGGCAAGCGCGTGATCCACTTCAAGCCGCTGTTCTCCGTCCTTCCGGCGAATCTGCCAGGGCATCGCCGCAAGAGAATTCGTCAGAATCCGGTGAGCCGCCGCAACCGCGCCGAGCTTTTCCGCGTTCTCCGGAGAACACCCGAACGGTCCGACCGTCAGAAGATCATGGAAAATCTGCTCAATCGTCTTGGTCGAATACCCCGCACCGTCCGCCGCGCTCCGGATCGCATTCGAAAATATCACAGCATATCCCTCCTGTTCGGTTCATCCCGGCTTTTCTTTGCAAATTTCGCGGAAGCTTTCGCCCAGATGACCGCCGTCGTCCAGAACGCCGCCGCACAGCCGATCAAACCGATCTGCCACCCGACCGAAAACGCACAGACGATCAGACATACCCATCCGAGCAGATAAAGCACATCGTCAATGTATCGCATCGATTAACCTCCTTCTCAAAATCCCGAAGCAAAAGAAAAAAGCGGAGTTTTTCAACCCCGCTTTGCTTCGATGATAGGATTATACCACACTTTTTCGGTCAGCTACTGCAATCTTTATCCGAAACCACGCTGTTTTTCACAATTACACGGACTCTCGCACGCAGGATTCTCCTTGTTCCCGGCAAGACGCATGGAGCTTGTTCGGCTGTCAACACATCAAATTCCGCTACTTTCAAAAGTTCCCCTGCCATACTGCGTGTCAACGATTCCCTCTTGATTTTGTCCGGAACTTCTGGACGGTCTTCTACATAAGCAATCAGTTCTTTTGTTTCTTCGTTTTTTGTAGGATCAGGAAATACGCCTGAACCATACAGCAATCCTAATAATTTATCCATATTGTCCAGTTCCCGTCGCATCCGATCGTTTTTGATCCGCATTTCCTGCACGATCCGCGCCCGGCTTTTATTTCGTGCCATTTTCGTCCTCCTTCACACATTTTTCAATCAATTTCTGAATTTTCGAGAAAATTCAGCCTTCTTTTTTCGATCTCCGCTTCTTCCCGGTTAATAAAAACCAATCTTCCAATATCCGCTTCGTCGAAAGTGATTAAGTCGGTATTGTAGAATACGTTTTCGACCACATATTCATACACCCTCTCACCGTCCGTCTGATAAACCGTATCTCCCACCTTGCACGGCGGAATCTCCACACCGTGGGCAAAGAGATAATCGACAATCGCATACAAGCGTTCAGCCGGCGAACGCGGAACAACATCCCCCGCCACCATGTAATTTGCCTCCACAAGCATCTTGAAAAGCCGTTCACGTTTGTCCATGTCAATCCTCCTCCACATACTTTTCTACGATGTATTCCAGTTCTTCATCCCCGACTGGGTGACACATCACAACACGATATCCCTGTTTCAGCAGTTCGTTTAAATTTTGCGTCACACTAGGATCATACGGATACCCTTTGGGTGCCCGTCTGGTTCTGACAACACGTTGCTGTGTCTTCTTCTTGGCAACCGGACACTCTCGAATGATCTTCCGACACTTCAAAATCCCGCTCTGTTCCACACCATCCGCTTCATAAAAAGCCATGTCGATCAGTCCAATCAGCTTCTCGCGTTCAATATGCTCATCCATTTTCTTAGCCTCCGTCCATCTTTGCACCGCAGTTGGGACAAAATGCAGTTCTGCGAGAAGCAGCTTCTCCGCATACGCTGCAATGCGGCGCACCTGTTCTCACCACATTGTAGTCATCCTTGATAACAGTAATTTCCCACTCTCCCTGCACTTCCGGACGATATCCGGCATCAATCAACTGTTCTGCCGTAGTTCGCACCGTACACGGGTCGGCACACTTCCGTTTTCCGAACTGACGTTCGTTAAATGTGCACTTTGCACCGTCCATGTATACCGGACAGATGATTTTTACGATTTCATCAATTTGGAGTTCTTTGTCCATGTTCTCACCTTTCTCGCATTTTGGACATTTTCGAACGCAGTCCTGAAATATCCGAAAAGCCCTCTCAACCGCGTTGTTTTTCGGCATCCTCGACAATTCCTTGTCAATCAGTTCAAACAGTTTTTCCCGGTCGATATACTCAGCCATCTTTCATTCCTCCGTAATTTTTTCAATTGACTTATCCAAAAGATACTGCAAATCTTTCACCACATCTTCCGGACTGACCCCTTCCCGAAGTCTTCGCCACACATGATCCAGCCATGTATTATAGTCCGTCTTTTCGGTGTCAGTGTCGGCCAATCTTTGCGCCAGCGGACGAAGATCGATCACAAAGTTATTTCCTGCAAGAATCCGGATTTCATCCTCCAGAGCCACCGTCCGTATAGCCTTTTCTGTTCCCTTGTGTGTCATGATTATCCTCGCAATGTCCGCATGATCCATAACTTCCATCAGCCGGTACATATTGCGATAGGTACGCTGTTCCCGGAAACTCTCCGCATCGTCCTTTGTCAGTTCCACAAAAACATTTCCCTCTCGCAGCATAACTTTATCGAAATTCTTGGCAAACCGCACATCCGTTGTCTGTCTGCAATGCGGGTCACACAGTTTACACCTCTTTCGGTTACATTCAAAATAGATTTTCGTGACTTCTGCCTTCTCTTCCGTGTGTTCTGTCTTTTTTTCGGCATATTTTCCCTGACAAACCTTCACAAAATCTGCCCGGGAATACTCTTTGATATCATTGATAAGCGCAGGAATCTCATGCGTATAGACTGGTCTGCCGAATAGCTCCTCAAGATATTTATAGTATTCATCTCGATCCTCGCCGGTCAGAAAACAAATTCCCGTATACGCTTCACAAATAGCTTTTTCTCTGTTTGTCATTTTCCCTCTCCCTTCTCAGTCAAAAACATACCCGCGATCTTCGATTGCCTTGTTTACGTCAACCTTGTTGTCCACCGCCACGATCAGCCGCGTCATCGCATTCATCAGCGCGGCGACCGGGTCAATGCGCTGCGTGTCATCTTTGTGCCGCTTCGACAGCTTGATGTTGTCGTTCTGGTTCCTCTGCTCCACGGCATTGTTCAGACACCACTCAAACAACGGCGAATACTCCGCCACCAGCTCCCCGGTCAGCACCAGTTCCCGGAACCGCTTCGTCCCGAGGTTCAGTGCCGCGCACGTCTGCGGGATTTCCACCACCTTCTCCTCGGAGTTATAGTGCCCCCGCATCCGCAGAGCCATGTCCGTGGCATTGTAACCGTCATAATCGACTTCCACCGCCGTCCGCCCGTTTGCGTGCGTCACACCGTCCGTCTCTGACTCGCAGGTGTAGATGTAGTCCTCGACATACGCATTGTCCACAACATCCCCTGGTGTCATGATAACGTGTCCGGCGTTTGCCCATTCCAGATAGGGAATCCGGTCAGACCTCCGGTGCTCTTCCGCGCGGTTCTGAGGGATAAATCCCATCACCGACACCGCGATCCGCCCGTCCGGAAGTCTTCCGCACCATGCCGCTCCGGTAAGGTCGGTGGTCTTGGAGAGGTCAAACCCGTAATACCCCGGAATCCCTCTCGTCAGTTCACGGAATTCCTCCGAAGAAACCTCCAGTGCCTTGAAGCGATCCATCAAACCCGAAAAATACTTGTTCTGCGCGTCTGCCTGCCATCGATCCAGACGCTTGATAAGGAATTTCCGGATTTTGTCCGGATCATTGTTCGCGTAGGCATCGTTGTATTCGTTCTCCACGCGGGTATACAGCCGTTTCCCGTACTCACTCCCCGCCCGGAAGAACGCGTTTGCCTTGTACCAGCACGATTTTTCATGCGGATCGTCGTCCTCATCAATCGTCCGGATCATCACAAACACGTTTTCCTGCACGATCCTCCCGTCGAGGATCATCAGATACTGCAGATGATCCCGGTAACAGGGGCTGTTCTCGCAGTCTTCCCCCGCCGTCGTGATGATAAGGTCAAGTGACTGCGCCCGTTTACCCATCCCCTGACGGGCCGCGTCATGCTGCGAACTGTCGGGATGCAGATGGTATTCTTCCGTGATAACCAGCGACGGACGACCGCCGTCCTTGTTCTTCTTGTCCTTGGAGAAAACCACAACTTCCCCGCCGCGCTTCTTGTGCCGTATGTACGACCGCTTGACGGAAAGCCTCTTGGAAAGTGCCTTTGAACTTTCCGCCATCGTCGCCATGTCCTCACGGGCTTTTCGCCCCTGAAACTTGTCCACCGCGACAATGTTGACTTCCGGTTGCAACTCATACACCGCCGCTTCTGGCTGTCCCGGCGGATAAATCGCATCCCCGGTCATGAAGTACAGCCCGGTTCCCGCCGCCATCGTCGTTTTCGCGTGCCCCCTCGGGTTTTCGATATAAGCGGTATCGTATTTCCGCTTCCCGGTTTCCCGTTCTACCCATCCGAAGATGTTCCCGTAGTCGAAGATTTGCCACGGTTCCAGTTCGATCATCTCACCGGCAACATCCACGCGCGGAATATTTGCGAAGTGCCGTATAATCCGTTCCACCCTCGACCAATCAAACACCCACGGGAATTCCGGATCATTTTCCGCGCGTTCCATATCCCGCAGATGCCGTTCACAGGCCTGCTTTTCCGGCTTGGCACACATCTTCCCGTAATCCGTATTCAGTACAGCCCACGCATACTGTGTGACAGCGTCCATCGTTCGCTCAGTCTCCATACAGATCATCGTCCGGATCAGTCTCCGGCGGTACCAGTTTCTGCGCCAGTCTCACCCGGCTCTCCGGTGTCAACCCCAGTTTTCCTGCGTAGTTTAGCTGTGATGCTTCCAGCAGTCTCAGTTCCTTCGACAGCTCCAGCACATCCGCGTTTTTTCGATGCCCGTTCAACGCCGAGAGATATTTTTTCCTCAGTGATGTGATCCGCGACACGATCGAACAATACGATCCGAGCGTTTCACTGTCAAGGTTATCGAAAATTCCGAACGTGTCTGCATCATTCAACGTCTGCGCCCATATCTGCTGACCGGTGATGTCATTCGACAACGATTCCGGCATTCGGATTTCAACCTTCTCTCGCCGGAATGCTCCTTCCTGACGTTCCCGCTCTTCCAGTTCCTCGTTGCTTAAATGGCCCTTGAGATTTTCAACTTTTTTCGGATTCTGCATCCCGTTTCTCCTTTCCACTATGATTTACGCCGCATTTACCTAGCGCACGCCTATGTATGATAATTGTGTAGCAAACCCGCTTTCCGCCATATTTCAAAAAAGTTCAAACAGGGACTTTTTGCGCAAACGAGAGGCGTGGCGGTTGGGAGGGATTGCCTGTATAAGTTTTAAGGCAGGCGGGGAGTGTTGAACGCCCGCCGCTCCGCCATTGTCTTCCGGCTGTGGCAAGCATGGCACAGCGACTGAAGGTTCGAGACATCGTAGAAACGCGTTCGATTTCCACGGTGCGGCACAATGTGATCGACGTCCGTTGCCTTGGTTCGCACGCCGTGAAGTCCGCATTCACGACAGTAAGGTTCGCGAATCAGTTGTGCCGCCCGCATCTCACGCCATCGCTCTGTGAAGTACAGCCCATGCCATTCTCCCGATTCTCCCCGTTCTCCCTGTATGGCTCGCTTCACCCGCCGGACATCCCTCTGATGTTTCTCGCAATATCCGCCGCCGCGAACCAATTCCGGACAACCCGTGCGCCGACACGGTTTCAACGGAAGTACAGCGTATGTTTCACTGTTCTTATCGTGATCCACCTTTCTTCCCCTCTCCTTTCTATGCTTCTTCGTATTGATTTTCATTCTCCCCCTTCCCGTTTTTTTGAAACCTGAGCACATAAGGGTGGGGGGAGTCTATCAATCGATTTCGTCTTCTTCAACGCGCAGTCCGCGCATGATTGCAAAGGTTTTCCGTGCTTCATCGAGATAATACCACACCTGCCGTTCTGACAGCGGTACCCTCAGTGCAAACTTTAACACCCTGCTACTGATATCGTGCTGCTGCGGTTTCTTCCACGGTTCCACCATGTATACTGCCCGTACAGCATCACACACCAACCCCTTGCCGGAGTCTTCCAGAACCCGGAATGTTTCCGAGCACGCCATAATATCGCACAGTCCGGCCGCCGCTTTGTCCACCTCCGCGTCGGCGTATACCAACGCCTTTGCAGGATCAATTCCCTGCGCCCGGCGAAGTGCTCGCGCACGAATGCGTTCTGCCGCTTCGTCGTAAGTCGGGCAACCATGCCGCGCCCAGTACACAAACGCCGCCGTTGCATAATCTCTGATAAAATCCTTCTTCAAGGTTTTGCAACCTCTCCTTTCATGTATGCTTCCACAAGATTCGCCGCTTCAAAACCACCATAACACACAGCAGCATAGTACCCCTGCTCCCGCACAGCGGCGATCCAGTCTTTCTGTTCTTTTTCCGGCCTTCCGTCCTTGGCTTTCAGTTCAATGTATAATCCGTGGTATCCACCTTTGGCAACCGGAAGAAATACATCCGATACTCCGCGCTTCACTCCCATAGCCTTGAATCGCGCCGCCTCAGACTTCGATCGCATCCCGCCGTTCGGGATGTGATGCAGCAGCTCCAGTTCCGGCCACTTTCCAGAATTTATCTTCGCCCATGAAAAAAGCCATATCTGCTCTTCGTCTTCGGTCGGGATCATCCGGATGCCGTTTATGTAGTTTTCTTTCTTCACGATTTCCTCCGTGCATATCTTTCCAGATTGTCACTCTCCGGCTTGTACATCACAAACGTCATGTAGTAACTGCCGTTGAACATATTCTTCTCCACTTCCGGGAATTCGGAAAGCCAGTATCCAGGATAACGGTCTGCAAAAAACTTATGCGGATTTGCGCTCTCCGCGATCGCCGCAATGTCCTTCCGTGCATATCTGGTCGTATTGGTCCGCTCGATCGGTTCAACAAGATTCCGCGAACCGCTCCATCTCCGCTTACCGGCGTGACGCTGATCCGAAAGGTACCGGGATAAATCCACTACACCACAGGTGTGGAATTGCAGACGTCTGGTATTTCTCCGTCCGTATTCCCACGCATTTTCGATAAGTTCCCGATCCACACCGCCGGACACGATAATGTGCAGATGGCATCTCCCACTCTCTCCGAACGCCTTGATGACAATATACTTCAGTTCCACGTTATACTTCTTGTACAACCGTTTCAGTCTTCCTATGTAGTTCCGGACATCCTTGTCGAAGCGTTCTTCCGTATCCGGATGACATCCTTCCGCATAGGTCAGAGTGACAACGTAGTCCTTCTTCGTGAAGTTCGCATGAACTTTCCACGTCAGCTTTTCTCTTGCCTTCCGGTCGTTAAGTTTTGATTGGGTCTCTGACGTTTCCCGATATTTTCCTCTCCGCTTTCCCGGTTTACGGAAGGTAGCATATACCGCGCCGAAGATCATGTCGCCGGCTTCTATGATCTTTTCCTTGTATTTGCACTTCATACGCCCCTCCCGTTTTCGTGATGCGTGAATTGTTAATATCCCTTACAAGGACTGCATTGCGGAACCCTGTCCGCAATGTGCCTTATAATAATGTAGATTACTGTCCTAATTCCAAATCCACCTTCGCAACCCGCCTAACACCCTTCGTGCTGAGTGTCAGCGCAGTTCCGTCCGTCAGCGCAATAACTACTTTTCCGATCTGTTCAAAACAAACCCCGTGAAGCACATCCTTCAGCAGCGCGAAGGTTTCTTCACCAACCGGATGATAATGTGCGCTGATTTTTTTCACATTCTTTTCCGCAGAGCTTTTCCATTGCACTTACCCGTGCTTCGTAAACTCGGCATCTGGCGCGCCAGCTCTGTGCACCGTCACAAGTGCACGCATCCCGCGGATCAATATCCGGGTCCATCATTGCGTACTGCCCGCAAAAAGGACAGGTTTTCAGTTCAAGTTCTTTGCTCATCGTCTTTTTCTTCCCCTTTCTTCTACATGTTTGAATTCAAAATCCGACCACTCGCAGGTTTCCGTATTTTCGCGTAGCCAGTCCGTAACCTGACGAATGGCATGTGCGGCTGATTCTGCCGGGACCGGAAAACGCTCGTAATGATAAAAATTGTCCCGAATCAGCATAGTCACGATGTATTCTTTCTTCTTCGGGATATACTCTGCATCTTTTTTGCGATCATTCATTTCCCGCCATCCTTTCCGCCATCGCGGTTACCACCTTTTCAAGCGCACGCGACAGCTTTTCCTCAACTTCCGGTTCCACATTGAGGATGATTTCCTCCATGTTGTGAAAGGCGATCTGCATCTGATCGAGATACGCCGAGAACTTCGACACCATTGGATTCGCCGCAAGCCGCAGTTTCGCAAGTTCTGCGTCCTTCGCCGCCATTTCTGCAGACATCTGGGAATTTACTTCCGCGATGATCGCTTCCCGCTGTTCTTCCGTGATTTCCGCGACGACCGGCTGGGACAGCTTCAACTTCAGCTGAAGCGCATCCCTCTCGTTTTTCAGACGTTCCGCTTCCGCCGCCGATGCTTCCGCAACGTACTGAAGATTTTCCAGAGACGATTTTGCTTCCATGAGTTCCTGCTGTACCTTCTTCAGTTCCGGATTCTTCTTCATTTTTTCGAGATCAGCCGCGTTCTTGTCCGCACGGCGTTTCTGCTCGCTGACGTCCGCCTTCGCCTTTTTCAGTGCCGCACCCATTTCGGCCCGCACCGCCGCGTCGGTTTCGGCTTTCGCTTCCTTGATCTTCGCTTCCAGCTCCGACACCGACATCGCGGGAACATCGTTTTCCTTCACGAATTCCGCACGTTCGGCCGGAGGAAGGGCAAGGAGCGCGATCGCCTGCGAACGGTTCAGATCGCCGTACAGTTCCAGTTTGTTTTCGGCGAAGAAGGACAGCTGCTCGTCATCCTCGCCGTATTCGGTGTAGATCCGCATGAGGTTGTTCGCGTTGCTGGTGGAATAGGCACAGTTTTCTTCGAGCCAGTGCCCCCACTCTCCGTGGGGGACGGCTTCCTTGGCTTCGCAGAGCAGACGTCCGATCTCGATGGACTGCTCAAGGACGTATTTTGCCGTTGTGCGTTTGATGGTGTTGATCTCCGCCGCGATCACGTCCGGCGTGCGGAGGATGATGGTGTTGTTCATGCCGCTTCCTCTTTCTTCTTTTTATCTTTGGCAAGTCTGCGCTGGACTTCGGTAAGCCAGCGTTTCACGAAGGCGTCCGCTTCCGGTGTGGGTTTGTTGCGTTCTTCGTTGTGATACCCCTGTATCTGACGGAGATTTCCGTCGGGAGAAATCTCGACGGTATACAAAGGGA